>JAUIAI010000038.1 GCA_030425615.1 Gammaproteobacteria bacterium | reverse complement strand
ACGGGACCTGCGTTTCAGTGAGGAAGCACTGGCGGCGCTGCAGGCGTACTCGTGGCCGGGCAACGTGAGAGAGCTTCGCAACGTCGTCAACCGCATCGCGATCCTCGCCGACGACGAGTCCATCGGCGCCGAGAGCATTCCCGAGTCCGACGACGATGCACCCGCCCCGGGTTCCGATGCGAAGCACGGGATCGGGGCGGCGCCCACCGGCAGGAGCGGCACGCTGGACATTCGCGTGGGCATGACCCTCGAGGAAGCCGAGAAGGCGCTGATCCTCGCCACGCTGTCGCACAACGACGGCTCGCGCGAGAAGTCGGCCGAGATGCTCGGCATCAATTCGAAGACGCTCTACAACCGCCTCAAGCGCTATCAGTCGTAGGTTCGCCCGCCGGCTCATCGCGCGGTGGCGGCGGTAGTTCGTTGGAGGTGAATCGCGACAGCCAGGCCATCGTCCCGGTCCGGTCGGCGATCGATTTCACGACAACCAGCATCGGAACCGCGATGACGGCCCCGACGAAGCCCCAGATCCAGGCCCAGAACGCCACGGCGGTCAGAATGGCCACGGGCGTGATGTTCAGTTTCCGGCTGAGCAGCCACGGGGTGATGAACTGCCCCTCGATGAACGTACACGCCAGGTAGACCGACGGCATCAGCAGCCAGTAGGCCGCGGAATCGAACGTGATCACCGAGGCGATCGTCAGGAGGAATATCCCGAGCAACGCGCCGATGTACGGCATGAAGTTCAGAATGGTCGCAGTGACCCCCCACGACCAGGACGCAGGCATGCCGGCGATCGCGAGCAGGACACCGACCGCCACGCCCAGTCCCACGTTGATGAGGGTCACCATGCTCAGGTAATGGGAGACATCCTGTTCGATCTCGAACGCGGTCCGCAGGGCCCGCTTCTTGTCCTGCAGGTGTTCGAACGTGGCCACCAGACGGCGGTGGAAATAGGTTCCCGAGGCAAGCATGAAGTAAAGGAGCACGGTTGCAATCGCAGCCGTCGAGGCCACGTACCGCAGGTTGGTCGTGATCTGTTCGAGCAGACCGGCTTCCTTCACGACGACACGCTCGCCGCCGTCGTCGCCGAGCCCCCCGCTCACTTCCTCGACCGACTTCGCGGCCTTCTTGACCGCCTCCACCGGCTCAGCCAGTTGTCTCAGCTTCAGACGCAGCTTCGCGCTCGTGGCCGGAAGATCACTCAACCATTCGCCTGCCGGACCCGTGGCAACGTAGGCCGCGGCCGTCAGTGACACGACGAGGCCCAGAGTCAGAACCGCCGAGGACAAGGGCGCGGGGACGCCGTGCTTCATCAACCAGCGGACCAGTGGCGAAAGCGCGAGCCAGGCGAGCACTGCGATCACCAGGGGAACGAGCAGTGTTTTCGCCCAGTAGAGCCCCGCCACGATCAGTAACGCAAGGATCCCGCCACAGAGTCGGACGAGCGTGCGCAGTTGCGCGCTTTTCGGGCGCGCGACCATCACGTGGCCTTCGCCGTCCAGCGAGTCGGATTCCATGGTCGTTCCTCTCCCCCGGCCCAGAGCGGGAATGACCGCCGGCTCGCAAGCGCCGTGCCTGCCCGTGAATCGGATCCTGTTCGCAGCAGGCACGCGCATTGCACCCGCGCCCCGTCGCAGAATGCGCAACCTCTGTCCATGCCTGAATCCTTCGACCGAAAAGGCTCTCCAAACCCGGTGTCCGGTACCCGCTATGGGCACGGCATGCGGGACACCCGCGGAAGGCTCGCGCGCTGGCCGTGGGAGATTTCCGCGCGCGGCTGGCTGGACATCCTCCACCGGGTCTATCACGAACTCTGGGAAGACCGGGTCATGCTCGTCGCAGCCGGGGTCTCCTTCTACATGCTGCTCGCGCTCACGCCGGCGTTGTCGGCGACGCTGTCGATCTACGGCCTGATCTCGGATCCCGAGATCGTGGCGCGCCAGATATCACTCATCGAACCGATCGTGCCCGCCGCGGCCACCCAGACGATCCGCGACCAGCTCACGACCGTCGCTGAGGCGCCGGACGAAACCCTCGGACTGACTCTGGTGATCTCCTTCGCGACCGCGCTCTGGCTCGCCAACAACGGCGTCAAGGCACTGTTCGAGGCAATGAACGTGGCCTACGAAGAGAACGAAAAGCGAAGCTTCGTGCTGTTCACGGTCGTCACCTTGCTGACAACCGTCGGCGCCATCCTGCTGTTCTGCGGGACCATGCTGGTGATCGTGGCGCTGCCGGCGCTGCTGCCCCTGTTCGGTCTGCCGGGGTCGGAAGGCCGGCCGCTTCAGCTGGCGGGCGCCGCCGTGCTGTTCGTCGCAACGCTCACCGGTGTCGTGCTGCTCTATCGCTGGGGGCCGAGTCGCCGCGCTGCGCGCTGGCGCTGGCTCATTCCCGGCGCCGTGTTGTCCGTCGTCATCGGCGCCATCGCCTCGTCGCTGTTCTCCTGGTACCTGGCGAACTTCGGCGCCTACGACCGGACGTACGGGTCGCTGGGCGCGATCATCGCCTTCATGACGTGGATCTGGCTGATGGCAACGCTCCTGCTGATGGGCGCGGAGCTGAATGCGGAGATCGAGCATCAGACCACCCGGGACTCCACGATCGGTCCGGGCAGACCCATGGGCAGACGAGGCGCCTGGATGGCGGACACGGTCGGCCATCCACGCGAAGCAGCCGACGAGACCGAACACGAGAACGACCCGGGTCGACCGCGCTTCTCGATCACCGCACGCGACACCCCGGATGCGCGCCGCGCGCGACTGCGGGACCCCGTTGAAACTTCGGTTTCGGCGCTCGTCGCCGGTTACGCCGCGCTCGCGGTCCTCGGTGCTGCATCGAAGATGGTGCGCGAACAGGATCGGCGCGTCGCGGGCACGTTCATTGCAGAAAGGTTGCGCCGTGCCTCCCGCGCGGCCCAGACCGTCACGAGACCACACCGGAGGAAGCATGACGATCACCGACTCGATAAAGAACGCGACCGGAGATGCCGCCGAGCAGATCGGTAACAAAGGCCGGGAACTGGCGAGCGAGGCCGACGAAGCCCTCCGCCGCACCGCCGGCGAACAGGCCCAGCGCGTGAGCTCCAGATCGAACCGCTACCTGGCAACACTCAGCGATGCCGTGGAATCGGGTGCGTCCCACCTGCGTTCGGAGGGATACGACATGACGGCCGAGGCCTTCACATCGGTGTCCACGGCGATAGGACGCACCGCCGACCGCGTCCACCCGGATCAGACCGACCGGCTGGTCGATCGCGTGCTCCTGACCGTCGAACGCCATCCACTCGCGGCCTGCGGCGTTCTCGCCGGCGCGGGCTTGCTCCTTTCGAGCCTGCTGCGCAACGGCGGTGACACGGGCACGTCCGGAGCGGATTCCGTGTCCTCGTTCGAAGGCTCCAGGGTCAACGCGGGAGAGATCCGATGAGTGCGCGGATGAGTATCGTCGACCAGGTCAAGGGCATCATGGACGACGCGGCGGCGCTTTTGCATGCCGAAGGGCGTCTCGTGCGCACGGAGGCGGTGGAGAAGGTCGAGCAGATGCAGAACGGCTTCCTCTGGCTGGCCGCCGGGTTGCTTGCACTCATGATCGCCGCTTTCGTCCTGGTCCAGGCAGGGATCGACTGGCTCGCCCAGGCGATCGGCCGGCCCGGCGCGACGCTGACCTTCGGACTGGCGTTTCTCGTCATCGGAGCCATCCTTTTCGTCAACGGCCGCCAGAAGCTGAAGCTAAGCAACCTGCGCCCGGCCCGGTCGATCGACGCGGCCCGCCGAAGCGCGCAGAGCCTTCGCGGCGCACTCTGAGGTCACGCCGGACGCACCGTCAATCCCTCGGCACGAATCACCGACGATCAGAATGAACGCCATCGACAGCTCGCGGCATCTCGAGTCGCGATCGACGGATGCGTCCGCGGCCGACCGGCCCGCGAGCGGCGCGCTGGCCACCTGGAACCGGCTCTTTCGCGGCAATTACCGCGCATGGTGGATCCGTGAGCGGGGCCGGCTGGGGTCGCACGAATGGCCGGTCCTGATCCGGCTGGACGACGTGCTGGTGCTCTGCCACGACGGGCAGCGTGAGTCCGTCGAGGTGGACGACGGCCACTACCACGAATTGAAGGCTGTGAGCCACCTGGTTCCCGGCCTGGCGCTCCACCTGCTGCACGCCCAGGAACGTGCGTTGCCGGGAATCGATGCGAACGAGCTTTCGGAGCTCGAGCGGCTGCTCGAACAGACCCGCGGCGACAGTTTCGACGATGCGCTGCATACGGCCTGCGAGACGTTTCTGGACGCGTACCGTTCATCGGGGTGTGTCAGTGCCGCTGCGATCGAAGAGCTTGCCACCGCCTATCGCAACGCCCTGCGCCCCCTTCTCGCCCGTGCCGGTGAACATGCCTTGCGCTCCCTGGACAAGGCCGTCCGTGGCTTCGAAAGCGCCGTGGGTGACCCGCATGCCTGGTCGGCGCTCAGCTGCGTGGTGTGCAGCGATCACCAGCCCCGCTACGGGGAACTCTCGAAGCAGTACTTCGCGCGCTATCTCGTCTCCCGCAATATCGGCGGGCGGCAATGGCCTCACCGCCTGATCTACGCGGAAGGCCGGCACGATGTGGACGAGGCACTCGATCTCGTGGCGCAGAGGGCTATCGATGCCAGAATCGGCAGGCTATTGCTCGACGGGCCGTCGGATCTGGACCGCGACGTGCTCGCGCATGCCGCGGCCACCACGCTGGACGAAATGTTCATGACGCGCGTGGCCGCGGCGTGACCTCAGCCCTCTTCCATCATCCGCCGGTAGTCGCCGGCAAGTCGCGTCTTCGATTGCTCGTCGAGCGCCTTGCCGGATAACTGAAAGACCTCCCGCTCCTCCTCGTCCAGGTGGTGCTCCACCCGCTCTCGCAGGTGTCTGGCCGTGGCGAGCCACCCGGACGAACTCCGGTCGGTGGCCTCCAGCGACTCGAGGAGTTCGTCGATTTCGTGATGTTCGGCGATGCTGTGGCGCGCTTTCTCCTGCGTGAGATCCTCGTTCAGAAGAGGCGTGTAGAAGGCCCTTTCCTCGGCTGCGGCATGGCGCTCGAGCGCCTCTTTCGCCTTGAGGAACAGCTCGTGCCTCCCCTCGGAGTCCCCCTCGGTCTTCACCAGCAAATCCAGCAACCTGCGCTGCTCGTCGTGATCCTGTCTCAGTGCTTCGTAGATGTTCATCGCTCGTTCTTGATCCATTCATAAAAAGACGGGAGCAGGCGATGCGCCTGCTCCCGTCGGTCTTCGACGTCCGCAGTGTCTCTTCGGAGTGTCAGGCCGGACGTCCGGTGTGGACGTTTCGCGACCAGTCGTCGACCTGCCGCTCCGCATCTTCCTTGGCCAGGCCGTAACGGTTCTGCACGTGGCCCACGAGCTGATCCCGCTGCCCGTCGATCCGGTCGATCTCGTCATCGGTGAGATCGCCCCACGTTTCCTTGACCTGCCCTTTGACGGACTTCCAGTTTCCTGCGATCTGATCCCAGTTCATCTTTTTCCTCTTTCGACTGTGAATGTCGTTGTGTTCGGCACCGAAACGCTTCAGCGCTTGGCCTTGTCCTTTCCGGCACGCTCCGCGTCGCGCATGGCCTTGGCCTCGGCCTCGTTGCGGGGTTGCGCCTGCTCCGCGGCTTCATCGACCTTGCCTTCTTCGATGAACTCGCGCGTCTGCTCGTTGTAACGGCGGGCCGCATCCTTGTTGCCCTCGCCCTGCATTCCGTCGTCGACGGTCGGCTTCTTGTCACCCATCTTCAGTTCCTTCTGTTTCGGATTTCATCGTGCGGTGCGCCGGTGAACGGGCGCACCGCGCCCTCGGATCTGCCGGTCAGTGACGGGTACCCGTCTTGGGGCGCCTGCCCATGACGAAGAACACCACCGCGAGCACGAGGCCGATGATGAAGAGTATCCAGGCGATATCCATGGATACGCCCGCGATCCCGCCAGCTCCGAACAGCATCGCCACCAAGCCGATGACGAGAAAGACAGCAGCCCAATAGAACATGTCTTGACTCCCTGACTAATGTGAATAGGTCCTTTCCCGGACGTTCACTCATCTGGCAATTCACGTGCCCGACGCCGCCGACAGCGAACACCAGACCGCCTAGACCCGATCGGGCACGGTGATTGCCACTGCTACGGGATAGGCTCGGCAAGCGGTCGACCATTCCGTGAGAACAGAACAGTCATGAGCATCCAGACCAGATACGTCCCCGAAGCATTTCCCTCGGACCCTGGCCCGGCGATCGGGCGGGGATCACGCCTCTCGACGATCAATTGGCACGCCAATGTCGCGCCGCCCGTCTCGCGGGCGCAGGGTGAGGAGAACGACGATCCTCCTGGCGCGCCGCCGGGCAGTGACGAACCGAAGGAGGATCCGCGGAACCCCCCGGACCCCCCGGTGCCCTCACCGCCCGTTGACCTGCCCGGCAAGCCCGGGCAGCCCGACGAGAAGAAGCTGGGGCGCGAGCGAGGCCCCGGGTCGCCGGCGGGCGCCGGCCGCACCGCGCGGGCATGCCGATTGCATTGAGCCGGCGAGCTCTCGATCCGTCGCGTCGCGCGACGGGCTCATGAGGAGAAAACGATGGACCAATACGACACCGATCAGGCCGAACAGGAGGTCCGCGCGGCGCGCGACCGACTGATCAACCGCATCGACGCGCTTTCCGAACGAATGACGCCGCAGAACCTGATCGCGGATGCATTCGACGGCGCTCGATCGGGACGCGGGGGCGAAGACCTGCTGACCCAGGGTGCCCGTGCATTCGGCAACCGCCCGCTTTCGATCGGACTGATCGGAGCCGGGATCCTGAGCATGGCTTTGAGCATGTCGAACCGGCATCGTCCCCGGGGCGAGGGTCCCGACGTGCCTGCCCGTGCCGGCATGGCAGGGTCGGACGCCGACGGCTCCTCCCGCCTGGAAGAACTGCTCGAAGACGCCCAGGACCGGGTGGAACGTGCCGGTGCGGCCGTAGCGGCGGGCGTCGAGCGGGGACTCGACCGCGGACGTCGGCTGTCCGCCGACGCCAGGGGTCGGGCGGACCAGTTCAGGGACCGCGCCGACCAGCTCAGGGGGCGGGTCCACGAGGCACGAGACCGGTTCGACGCAACGCGCGAGCGGGTGTCCGGTTCGGTCCAGGATCTTCCCCGCCAGGCTTCGAGACAGGTGAACCGGGCATCACACTGGGTCGACGAGAACCGCCTCACCGCGGGTCTCGCCGCGCTTGCCATCGGCGCGGCCGCGGGATCGGTGCTGGCCTCGCGCCGCCGGCGTCCGCGACGCACGAGTTCGCGCATCATCGCAACGCCGAACGATCCGCGCTGGACCGAGCCGGACAGGCCCGGCGTCGCGACCGGTGCGAACGGCGCAGGCGCCGGTCACGGCATCATTCCGGCCACGCCGTCGACCCCCGTGAGACGGGTGCCGACAGAAGCCTTCTCCGCACCGGAGACCCGGGAACCGGCATCCGCAAACGGCGCCACCTCGGATGCGGGCAACCCGATCTCTGGCGACTCCGGGTCCCCGACCGTACCGACACCCGGCCCGTCGACCTCGAGAGCCTGAATCCGACCGGGAATCCGGGAGGGTGCTCCGACCGGGCATGTCTGACCGAATCCGAAGCGCCGGCTGCCCACATCGGGCAGCCGGCGCTTCGTTTACCTGCGGCATGACATCGGCCCGCGAGCCGGCAGGCCGGTTCCGCGGGCGCGGAATGGTCAGTTCAGATTCGAACGCGACCAGTCCTCGACCTGGCGCTCGGCCTCTTCCTGGGCGATGCCGTAACGCTTCTGGATGCGCCCGACCAACTGGTCGCGACGTCCGTCGATCTCGTCGATCTCGTCGTCGGTGAGATCACCCCACTGCTCCTTCACCTTGCCCTTGAAGATCTTCCAGTTGCCTTCGACCTGATTCCAGTTCATGACTCGCTCCTTTGACGAATGTTGGGCTCGAACCCACAGGTTCGGCGTCATGAGGCAAGTGACGTGCCTGGGAGAGGCTGTGCGCAGGCACTGTCCTCTCCGTCAGCAAATCAAAACGCCCGCTTTCGCGGGCGCTTCGATTTGGTGCCGGAGGCGGGAATCGCCCACACAAGCGCGGGCCGCTGCCGGGCTTGCAAGCCCGGCCCTTCGATTCCCGCCCGGACAGTGCGCAGGCACTGTCCTCTCCGTCAGCAAATCAAAACGCCCGCTTTCGCGGGCGCTTCGATTTGGTGCCGGAGGCGGGAATCGAACCCGCACCCTGTTTCCAGGACCGGATTTTGAGTCCGGCGCGTCTACCAGTTCCACCACTCCGGCTGGCGAGCCCGCGATTATGGTTCACGCGAAGCGTTCGGGCAAATCCCGGCCGCTCAGCCGCATCCGCCTGTTCTCAACCCGGCGCCGGAGCTGGTGCCGGTGCGGTCGCCAGTGCGACCTCGAAAAGGCAGATCTCGCCGCCGCCACACGCGCAGACCGTTTCGACGACGCGCACCGGCTCGGCGAAGACCATGCTGCCCACCACCGTGAGCATGCCGACGATGGGGCCGCACACGGTGGCGGGATCGGCCACCCGGGGCCCGTCCGCCAGACGCCAGCCGGCGGCGAACGGGCTGTTGCGAACTTCGACGACGAAGCGGTCCGCCTCGCGGCGCGCGACCCGCCAGACGCCCCAGCCCAGTTGCGGCGCCGTCTGACAGATCACCGCCAGCAGCGTGTCGGCGTCGGCGGCGCCCATGGCCTGGTACTTGCGCGCGGACTTGCCGCCGTGACGCACGATGGACGCGGCGAAGGCGGCAAGCGCCATGCCGCGCGCGTCGTCGTCGGGCAGCGCCTTGAGCATGCCCATCAGCGCGTCGGCACGCAGCATCAGGTAACGCACCTCGCCGTCGCGGATCTCGCCGTCGGGAGTCCATTGCAGGCGCTCGCTGAACGAGGGCGCAGCCGGTTCGACCGCGCCGCTCACTGGTCGTACCCCGGATTGACCCGGTCCAGCAGACGCAGCAGATGCGGCCACTCGCGCGAGACCGGCGGATCCGGATAGCCGTCGAACTGGCGGGCGGTGTGCTCGCAGACCTCGGGGTCGGGCAGCACCAGGTCCTGCGGACCGCGCGCCATGCTCATGGCGTCGACCTGCAGCCTGCAGGCGATCTCGAGCGAGTACATGAGCGAGAACGCCTCGGCGCAGTCCGCGCCCACGGTCAGCAGGCCGTGGTTGCGCAGGATCATGGCCTTGTGCGGCCCGAGATCCTGGTAGAGGCTGTCGCGCTCCTGCTCGTCAAAGGCCAGGCCCTGGTAGTCGTGATACCCGATGCGGTCGTAGAACTCGAGCCCCTTCTGGTTCAGGGGCAGCAGTCCGTCGCGCATGGCCGCCACCGCCATGCCCGCCCGCGAATGCGTGTGCAGAACGCAGTGGGCGTTGTCGGCCTTCAGATGGATGGCCGAGTGCACGATGTAGCCGGCCGGGTTGACTTTCGCACCCGCCGGCCAGAGCACCTTGCCGTCGACGTCGATGCGAACCAGACCGGATGCGGTGACCTCGTCGAAGAGACTGCCGAAGGGGTTGATCAGGAATTCGTTACGGCTGCCCGGCACGCGCAGCGTGATGTGCGTGTAGATGAGATCGGTCATGCCGAAGTGGGCGACCAGACGGTAGCAGGCAGCCAGGTCGATCCGGGCCTGCCACTCCGTGGCGCTGATGCCTTCGGGCGGGCTGACGGTCATCGGTCTTGCGGTCATGGACCACTCTCCTTCGATATCGGGCCGCGGCGGCACCCGCGCGGGCCCGGGCGGGATTCGGGAATCATAGCCGGGGATGGGAACGCCGGCGGGGGCGCGCATCTTAGAATCCCGGGCCACGCCTCGAATCCCGTCCCATGCCCCTGTCCGATTTCGACTTCGAACTTCCCGACGAGCTGATCGCCCGGGAGCCGCTGACCCGCGCGCTGGCCGAAGATCTGGGCCTAGACCCAGCAGACTTCGACCCGCTGGATTGCGTCATGGCCGCGCCCTGGACCGGGCCACGCCCCAGCGCTTTGGCCAAAATC
>JAUIAI010000933.1 GCA_030425615.1 Gammaproteobacteria bacterium | reverse complement strand
CGAGCGGCCCCGTCCTCGCACTGGCGTTGATCGCGATGGGCATCGGTGGCGCGATCATCTGGATCCCGTCGCCCGCCATCGTCGCCCGCGCCCTCCCGCCCAAGCGCGTCGGCATGGCGGCCGGTCTGATCGGGTCCGGGATCGGCACCGGCATCGTGTTCGCCGGCCAGATGGCGGCCTTCCTCGATCGTCACAGCGACACACCCGACACCTGGCAGACCCTGTACCGCATCGAGTTCGGCATCGCCGTCGCCGTCGTCATCGGCGTGTTCGCCTTCCTCCGCAGCCACGGCGACCGACCGTCGGTGGCGGGCGGACTCGGCGGCTTCGGCGCCCTGCGCACCGTGCGCGCCTGGGTGCCGGCGACGATCGCCTACACGGCGTTCGGGTTCGCCTACATCCTGGTGATCGGCTTCATCGTCGCCCGACTGGAGGACGACGCCGGCTTCTCGTCCGACCACGCGGCGGCGATGTTCTCGATCATCGGCGCGTCGACCGTGCTCGGCGGGCTGACCCTCGGTCCGCTCTCCGATCGGATCGGACGGCGGGTCACCCTGACCGCGGCGTTCATGATCTTCGCCGCCTCGGCACTGCTCATCCTCACCGGCGTCCAGCCGTGGGTCGCGCTCGGCGCGATCGGCGCCGGGCTGATGTTCTCCGGCATGCCGGCGATGATCATCGCCCACATCGTCGACGAGACGAACGTCGACACCTACGGGCCTGCATTCAGCGCGGCGACCCTGGCGTTCGGCATGGCGCAGATGGTCTCGCCACAGATCGGGGGTGCGATCGCCGACGCCACCGGTTCGTTCACCGCCGTGTTCGTGCTGTCGGCGGCGGTCTGCACGGTCGGCGCGGCGGCCGCAGCGGCCAGCACGAGCAGTTCTGCATTGACCAGCGGGACGATCCCACTCACCGCGGTCGCTGCGAACACGGCCTGGAAGAAGAACGTGGTTGCCACGCTCAGCCCGCCGTCGACCGGGATCAGCATGTCCTGACCGCTCAGGAAGAATGCCTCGGTCCCGATCCAGGTCTCCGAGCCGCCGAAGGCGAGCGCGTAGCCGGTGGCGAAGAAGGCCAGGATGCCGATCACCGCGTCGGCGACGTTCTTGGCGAAGATGTTGACGACATTCTTCGCCCGGGTCAGCCCGGCCTCGACGAGTGCGAAGCCGGCCTGCATGAAGAACACCAGGCAGCCGGCGATGAACACCCAGAGGTTGTCGAGGATGGCCTGGGTGCTGGGGCCTTCCTGTCCATGGACCACGGTGGGCATGGCGACGATGAGCGCCGTAGCCCCTCCAAGGCCTGAGATAATTCGCAGTGCACGTTTGCGCACGGGTCCTCCAATGTGGGTTGGGTATAGGTAAAGGAGAATCCAGTGGCGCCGTTGCCGCCCGGATTGGGTGGGCAACGTATGTGAGGAGGATTTCTCGACTGTCGCCTGATTGTTTCGTGCGTGTGAAACGTGACCGGGCCGAAACTTGACCCGCGGGTCAAGGCGCGGGGCACAATGGGGGCATGGACCTGACCTATCCCCCTGAAGCCGAGGAGTTCCGCGTCGAGATCCGGGCGTGGCTCG
>JAUIAI010000037.1 GCA_030425615.1 Gammaproteobacteria bacterium | reverse complement strand
GATCCCCAAGGAGAATCTGCGCAACGGCGACCGTGTTCGCGCGCTGGTCGCGCGGGTGAATCGCGAGGGGCGCGGACCGCAGTTGTTCCTGTCGCGCACTTCGCCGGACTTCATCCGGTATCTGTTCGCCATCGAAGTGCCCGAGATCGAGCAGGGGCTGCTCGAAATCAAGGCCGCCGCACGTGACCCCGGCGTGCGCGCCAAGATCGCCGTGCTGTCGCATGATCGCCGCATCGATCCCATCGGCACCTGTGTCGGTGTCCGCGGTTCTCGGGTGCAGGCGGTGACTGGCGAACTGGCCGGCGAGCGGGTCGACATCGTTCTCTGGTCGGAGGATCCCGCCCAGTTCGTGATCGGCGCGCTGGCGCCGGCGAACGTCAGCTCGATCGTCGTCGACGAAGAGAAGCAGTCCATGGACGTTGTCGTCGACGAGGACAACCTGGCTCTTGCGATCGGCACCGGCGGGCGCAACGTCCGGCTCGCCTCCGAGCTCACCGGCTGGCAGATCAACATCATGACCGCCGAGGAGAGTCAGGAGAAGGCCGAGCAGGAACGGACGGAGTACCTGCAGCTCTTCGCCGAGCGTCTCGACGTCGACGAGGATGTCGCCGGGGTACTCGTCGACGAGGGCTTCACCACGCTCGAGGAAGTCGCCTACGTGCCGATCAACGAGTTGCTCGAGATCGAGGGCTTCGACGAGGAGGTCGTCGAGGAACTGCGCAGCCGCGCGCGCAATGCGCTGCTGACCGAGGCAATCGCTGCCGAGGAGAAGCTCGGTGCCACCGAGGCGGATCTGCTCGAACTCGACGGTATGGACAAGACCATCGCCCTGGCGCTGGCCGAACACGAGGTTCGCACGCGAGACGATCTGGCGGAGCTCGCGGTCGACGAACTCGTCGAGTTCACGGGCATGGACGAGGAAAAGGCGCGAGCGCTCATCATGACGGCGCGTGCGCATTGGTTCGAGAACGAGGACGCCTGATCCGGCCTGCGAACGGCTGCCAGATCCCGTCCGAATCGTTCTTCAAGGAAACAGCATGACCAGCAACACCGTATCCACCTTCGCCGCCGAGCTCAAGATGCCGGCCGATGTGCTGCTCGACCAGCTCAAGGCGGCCGGTGTCCAGAAGGGCTCGGTCGACGATGAGCTGAGCGCCGGCGACAAGGAGCGTCTGCTCGAGTCGCTGCGGCGTTCTCATGGCGACGCCGAGCGTCCGAAGCGCAAGATCACGCTGACGCGCAAGCAGACCTCGGAGATCAAGCAGGCCGATGCCACGGGCAAGGCGCGCACGATCCAGGTCGAGGTCCGCAAGAAGCGCGTATTCGTCAAGCGTGACGGCTCACCCCAGGAAGCCGAGGCGCCCGCGCCGGCACCTGTGGTTGCCGAGCCGGATCCGGAGCTCGTCGCCCGCCGCGAAGCCGAGGAGGCTCGTCAGCGTGAGCTGCTCGAGCGCCAGGCGGCGGAGTTGCGCGAGAAGCAGCGTCAGATCGAGGCCGAACAGGCCCGTCGCGAGGAAGAGGCGCGCGCGCGAGAGGCCGAGCGCGAGGCCAAGGCTGCAGCCGCGGCGGAAGCCGAATCCCGGTCCAGGGCCGGTGCGGACGAGTCGGCGGCGCAGACTGGTGCGCCCGCGGACGCCGCCGCGCGCGAGGATGCGGAACGAGCCGTAGCCGAAAAGGCTGCCGCCGATCGCGAGGCCGCCGAGAAGGCCGAGCGTGAACGCGAAGAGGAGGCGGCGCGGCGCGACGCCGCCGAGCTGGAAAAGGCCCGGCGGGCAGTCGAGAAGGAGGTCGCGGAGATCAACCGCCTGATGTCCCAGGCTCGCAAGCCCAAGCCGGCTCCCGCGCCTCCGCCCCCGGCGGCAACTCCAGCGACGACCGCGCGCGCGACGGCCGCGGCACCTGGTGCCCAGGGGCAGCCTGCTCCGGCGCCCGGCGCCGGGCCGCGCAAGCACGTCAAGAGTGAGAAGCTCGCGTCCACCTGGTCGGAAGAAGCGAACCGTCGGCGCGGCATCAAGACCCGCGGTGATGGCAGCGGCGGTGGCGACCGCTGGCGTGGCGCCGGGGGCCGTGGCCGTCAGCGCGGCCGGGGCCGCGGCGGATCCGACAAGGGCGGGTACGCGCCGGCGCCGGCGGAGTTCATCGCCCGTGAGGTGCACGTTCCGGAGACCATCACCGTCGCGGATCTGGCGCACAAGATGGCCGTCAAAGCGGCCGAGGTCATCAAACAACTGATGAAGCTCGGTCAGATGGTCACGATCAACCAGGTGCTCGACCAGGAGACTGCGATGATCGTGGTCGAGGAGATGGGCCACAAGGCGGTTGCCGCCAAGCTCGACGATCCGGAGGCTTTCCTGGAGGAATCCTCGGTCGAGGAGCAGGGCGAGGCCAGGCCGCGCCCGCCGGTCGTCACGGTCATGGGACACGTCGATCACGGCAAGACCTCGCTGCTGGACTACATCCGGCGGGCCAAGGTTGCGGCGGGTGAGGCTGGCGGCATCACCCAGCACATCGGCGCCTACCACGTCGAGACCGAGGGGGGTGTGGTCACGTTCCTGGACACGCCGGGTCACGAGGCGTTCACCGCCATGCGGGCACGGGGTGCCGAGGCGACCGACATCGTGATCCTGGTGGTCGCGGCCGACGACGGCGTGATGCCGCAGACCAAGGAGGCGATCAGCCACTCGCGCGCTGCCGGCGTGCCGATGATCGTCGCCATGAACAAGATCGACAAGCCAGAGGCCAACCCCGAGCGGCTCAAGCAGGAACTCGTCGCGAACGACGTGATCCCCGAGGAGTACGGCGGCGACGTGGCCGTGGTACCGGTCTCGGCCAAGACGGGTCAGGGTATCGACGATCTGCTCGAGCACGTGCTCCTGCAGGCCGAGGTTCTCGAGCTCACGGCGCCCGACGAGGGTGCGGCGAAGGGTCTGGTCATCGAGGCACGACTGGACAAGGGCCGCGGTCCCGTGGCGACCGTGCTGGTCCAGTCGGGTGAACTGCACAAGGGCGACATCGTGCTGGCAGGAGCCTCGTTCGGGCGCGTCCGGGCGATGCTCGACGAAACCGGTAAACAGGTTTCCGTTGCCGGTCCGTCGATCCCGGTCGAGATCCAGGGCCTGGCCGAGGTGCCGAACGCCGGCGACGACGTCATCGTCCTCGGCGACGAGCGCAAGGCGCGTGAGATCGCGTTGTTCCGCCAGGGCAAGTTCCGTGACGTCAAGTTGGCCAAGCAGCAGGCCGCGAAGCTCGAGAACATGTTCGAGCAGATGGCGGAGGGCGATACCCAGTCGTTGCCGCTGATCGTCAAGGCGGACGTGCAGGGTTCCCAGGAGGCGCTCGCGCATGCGTTGTTGAAGCTCTCGACCGACGAGGTCAAGGTGCAGATCGTTCACCAGGCGGTGGGTGGCATCAACGAGTCTGATGTCAACCTGGCGGCGGCCTCGGGTGCGGTGATCATCGGCTTCAACGTCCGTGCGGATCAGCAGGCCCGCCGGGCGGCCGAGGCGCAGGACGTTCAGCTGCGCTACTACACGATCATCTACGACGCCGTCGACGACGTGAAGGCGGCGATGGGCGGCATGCTCTCGCCGGAGGAGCGTGAAGAGACGCTCGGCCTGGTCGAGATCCGGCAGGTGTTCCGCGTCTCGAAAGTGGGCAACATCGCCGGCTGCATGGTGCTCGAGGGCGTCGTTCGCAGAGGAGCGCGCGTTCGCCTGTTGCGTGACAACACGGTCCTGTGGTCGGGTGAGCTCGACTCCCTCAAGCGCTTCAAGGACGATGTCCGCGAGGTCCGGGAGGGCTTCGAGTGCGGCCTGTCCCTGAAGAATTACGACGACATCAAGGAAGGCGACCAGCTCGAGGTGTTCGAGATCAAGGAGGTCGCGCGCACGCTCTGAGACCGGTTCCGGCAATTCCGGCCGGCCGAGCCGGCCGGAATTGCCACGGTCCTGGGCTGCGGCCCGCGGGCGTCCTTGCCCCTTCTTCCAGCGCCGGCTCCGGCCGGTGCGTCTGCGCGTCGCCGGCCGGAGCCGGCGAGCGGCCCAACTCATGAAACGCTCCCAGACTCCCGGTGGCCGCGCGCAGCGCGTGGCCGAGCAGTTGCACCACGAGATCGCCGAGATGATTCGTGGCGAGGTGAAGGATCCACGGATCGGCCTCGTCACGGTCACCGGTGTCGACCTCACGCCCGACTATGCGTACGTGACCGTTCATTTCTCCGTGATTCCGGACGACGACGCGTCGGTCGCGAAGACGCTGGAGGGCCTGCGCGCGGCCGCCGGCTTCCTGCGTTCGCGGATCGGCCGCCGGGTGCGGATCCACACGACTCCGGAGATCCGCTTCCAGCACGACCACAGTACCCGTGACGGTATCGCCATGTCCCGGCTGATCGACGAAGCGGTTTCTCGGCGAGCCGACGACGCCGCCGCGGCTGATTCCGAGGACGGGCAGCCGGGCGCAGCGGACGGCGCAGACGCCTACGGGCCGGGAGAGCACCGGTGACCGAGCGTCTGCCCCGGCGAGCATTGGACGGCGTGTTGCTGCTGGACAAGCCGCTCGGGCCCAGTTCGAACGATGCGCTGCAGCGGGTTCGCTGGCTGTTCGCGGCCCGCAAGGGCGGGCACGGCGGCACGCTCGACCCACTGGCCAGCGGTCTTCTGCCCATCGGATTCGGCGAGGCCACGAAGTTCATCAACCGCATGATCGACGCCGACAAGACATACGAGGCGCGGATTGCGCTCGGCGAGGTGTCGAGCACCGGAGACGCCGAAGGTGAGCGGCAGGCGGTGGATCCGACCCGGGCGGCTTCGCTGACGGCCGGCGAGATCGAGCAGGCCCTCGCCCGCTTTCGTGGAGCCATCTCCCAACGTCCGCCGATGCACGCAGCGATCAAACACGGGGGTCGGCCGCTCTATGCCTACGCGCGCGAGGGCGTCGACGTCGAGCGCCCGGAGCGCCCGGTGACGGTTCACGAACTCGAATTGCTGACGTTCGAGCGCGGGATCGTCACGGTGCGCGCGCGGGTTAGCAAGGGGACCTACATCCGGGTGCTGGCCGAGGAGATCGGAGCCGCGCTCGGTTGTGGCGGCTGGCTCGCCGCCCTGCGCAGGACGGCCGTGGGCCCGTTCGGTGTCGCCCAGGCCGTCACCATGACCGCGCTCGAGGCCGCGCTGGGGCTGTCCGGCGACGGCCGACACCCGGCGTTCGTCGACGCCGGCTGGCACCGCCGTCTGGATACGTTCCTGCTGCCGGTCGATGCCATGCTCGCGGATCTGCCGCGGGTCGATCTGCCGGGCGAGGACGCGCGCCTGTTCGCCCACGGCCAGGAGATCGGGCGCGGGGCCGCAACTCCGGCCGGCCAGTGCCGTGTCTACGCGCCGCACGGATTCCTCGGTCTCGGCCAGCTTGATCGTGCCCGCCTTCGCCCCGTGCGGCTGCTGGCCGCCTGATCCCGAAACACAAGACAGTCATTCTCTTCTTCCTACCGCCCGCACCGGAGCCGGCATGAGCAAGCACCCGATACGAAACCTCGCGATCATCGCGCACGTCGACCACGGCAAGACCACCCTGGTCGACGAGTTGCTTCGTCAGGCTGGCACGTTCCGCAGTAACCAGCAGGTGGCGGAGCGCGTCATGGACAGCAACGATCTCGAACGCGAGCGTGGCATCACGATTCTGGCCAAGAACTGCGCCGTGCAGTACAAGGACACGCGCATCAACATCGTCGACACACCAGGTCACGCCGACTTCGGCGGCGAGGTGGAGCGCGCGTTGTCCATGGTCGACGGCGTGCTCCTCTTGGTCGATGCCGTCGACGGTCCCATGCCGCAGACGCGGTTCGTCACGCGCAAGGCCCTGGAGCTCGGGCTCAAGCCCATCGTCGTGATCAACAAGATCGATCGCCCCGGCGCGCGGCCGGACTGGGTCCTGAACGAGACCTTCGATCTCTTCTGTTCGCTGGGCGCCAGTGACGACCAGCTCGACTTCGTGACGCTTTACGCCTCGGCGCTGCAGGGCTTCGCGGTGGAGGACCCGGCGCAGTGCCCGCCGGCAGGCGAGGATCCCGTAGCACACGGCCTCTCGATGGTGCCGCTGTTCGAGGCGATTCTTCGCCAGGTGCCCGCGCGGGGCGACGATCCGGAAGCGCCCCTGGCGATGCAGATCTCGGCGCTCGATTACTCGAGCTACGTGGGCCGGATCGCCATCGGACGAATCTCGCGCGGTCGGGTGGCGCCGAACCAGACGGTCGTCCTGGCCGAACCCGGGCCCGACGGGCAACCGGTCACCACGACGGCGAAGATCGGCCAGGTGCTGCGCTTCAGCGGCCTGGAGCGGGCGCCGGTCTCGCTTGCCGAGGCTGGTGACATCGTCGCGCTCACCGGCCTCGGGGACTTCAACATCGGTACCACCGTCTGTGACCCGCAGGCCGTGGCACCGATGCCGATGCTGCACGTGGACGAACCCACGATGGCGATGCAGTTCATGGTCAACGACTCGCCCATGGCCGGCCGGGACGGCAAGTACGTCACCAGCCGGCAGCTGCGCGAACGCCTCGAGCGCGAGCTGCAGAGCAACGTTGCGTTGCGGGTCGAGTTCGGTTCGGACACGGAGGCGTTCACCGTGTCGGGGCGGGGCGAGCTTCATCTGACGATCCTGCTCGAGAACATGCGTCGCGAGGGGTACGAGCTGTCCGTATCGCGGCCCCGGCCGCGTGTGCGTGTCGTGGACGGGGAGCGCCAGGAGCCGTACGAGATCCTGACGATGGATGTCGAAGAGGCGCACCAGGGTGCGGTCATGGAACTGGCCGGCGCCCGACGTGGCGAGCTGACGAACATGGTGCCCGACGGCGTCGGGCGGGTGCGGCTGGACTACCGCATCCCTTCACGGGGTCTGGTCGGATTCCATCACGAGTTCCTCAACAACACCCGCGGCTCCGGTGTGATGAGCCACGTATTCGATGCGTACGGAGCCTGGGCCGGCGACCTCGAAGGACGCCGTAACGGCGTCCTGGTGTCACAGGACGACGGCCAGGCGGTGGCCTATGCGCTCTGGAAGCTTCAGGAGCGTGGGCGGATGTTCGTTTCGCCGGGCGAGCCGGTCTACGAGGGCATGATCATCGGCATACACAGCCGCGACAACGATCTCGTGGTCAATCCCGTGCGCGAGAAGAAGCTGACCAACGTACGCGCGTCCGGCAAGGACGACGCCGTATTGCTGACGCCGCCCGTGGAGCTCACGCTCGAGCGCGCGGTCGAGTTCATCGACGACGACGAACTCGTCGAGATCACGCCGCACTTCATACGTCTGCGCAAGCGTTTCCTGAAGGAGCACGAGCGCCGTCGCATGTCACGGGAGTCGCAGGCGGCCTGAGCGCCGCGACCGGCGTCATCGGGGGCGTCGAGCCGGAGACTTGCGGATCCGGTGCATTAATGTATACATTAATGCATGCATAAAATCGACCCACTCGCTTCCGAACGCCTCTCCGGCATCGTTCATGTCGGGGAGGCGTTGAATCGTCCCGAATGCGTCCTCTGCACGCGGGCCGGCCACTGGTACAGCGCAGACTGGCGCGGCGGCGTGGCGCACGGCCTGCCGGATGGTTCGCAACGCCTGGTGCTCGCGCCGGTGAGGGACGGCCGCGCGATGCGGCCCAACGGTATCGCTCTGCTTCCGGGCGGAGATTTCCTGCTCGCCGATCTGGGTGAGACCCTCGGGGGCGTCTTCCGGCTGTCCCGTGATGGCGAACTCACGACGGTGGTCGAGCGGATCGGCGGATCGGATCTTCCGCCGACGAATTTCGTCACCACGGACAGCGAGGGCCGCATCTGGTTCACGGTGAGCACTCGGCGCGTGCCGCGCGCACTCGGTTACCGGGCGGATTGCGACGACGGTTTCGTCGCCGTGCACGACGAACGCGGAACCCGCATCGTGGCGGACGGTCTCGGCTACACGAACGAATGTGTCTTCGACGCCTCCGGCACGACGCTCTTCGTGAACGAAACATTCGGGCGGCGCACGAGCCGATTCGATGTCCGCGGCGACGGGAGTCTGGGGCCGCGCGAGACGGTCACCGAGTACGGAGAAGGCATGTTCCCCGATGGCCTGGCGGTGGACGAACGCGGCGGATTGTGGGTGACCAGCATCGTCAGCAACCGCGTGGTGAGCGTGGACCCTTCATCGGGCGAGCAGACGGTCTGGCTGGAGGACGCCGAGCCCGCTCACCTGGCCGATGTCGAACTCGCCTACCGGCAGGGCACCATGGGCCGCCCGCATCTCGACGGCATCCGCAGCCGCGTCCTGCGCAACATCTCGAGTCTCGCCTTCGGCGGAACGGATCTGCGCACCGGCTATCTCGGTTGCCTGCTGGGCGGGCGGATCGCGCAGGTACGCATGCCCGTGGCGGGCCTCGCGCCGGTCCATTGGCGCGTCGATGGCTGAGTTCGGCGCACGCGGCACACGCGCAGGCGTGGCCTACGAGAGGATGCGTGAGCGCATTCTCGAGAACCGGTGGCCGGCGGGGCACAGCGTGCTCGAGCGTGAACTCACCGACTGGCTCGAGATGAGCCGGACACCGGTACGCGAGGCCATGGTCAGGCTCCAGGACGAGGGCCTTATCGAGATCGTCCCCCGGCACGGTCTGCGGGTGCTCCCGCTGTCGGCGGTGACCATGCGCGAGCTCTACCAGGTTCTCTGTGCTCTGGAGGTCGCCGCGGCCGAGAGTGTCGCGGTCGACCCCGGCCGGCATGCCGGTCTGGCCGGCCTGGAGCGCTGCACCGACGATATGGACGCTGCGCTGGACGCCGATGACCGCGTCGCGTGGGCACGCGCCGACGAGAGATTCCACACCGGGCTGGTCGCCATGTGCGGAAACCGAATGCTGATCGAAACGGTGGGCCGCTACCGCGATCTCGCCCGGCGGGCACGCATGATGACGCTGTCGTTGCGCCCCCTGCCGCGCGCGTCCACGCGTGAGCATCGGGCGCTCGTGGCCGCGCTGGCCGCGGGCGAGACGCGTCTGGCTGCCGAACTGCATCGCGCACACCGCGTCCGCGGTGCTGCCGAACTCGTGCCCATTCTCCAATCGCTCGAGAACAACCCCATGTCAGGAGAGACAATCCGTGAACACCCTTGAACCGGCGCGCATCGCGCTCCTTCCCGGTGACGGCATCGGATCCGAGGTCTGCGATGCGGTGCGCATCGTGACCGAAGCGGTCGGACGGCGAGTTCCGCAGGCGGCCCTCTCATGGCAGTTGCTGCCGGCGGGCGCGGCGCATTACCGCGATCACGGCGAGGCCCTGCCGGAGAGCACCTTCGAGGCCTGCGAACGAGCCGACGCGATCTTTCTCGGTGCGATGGGGTTGCCCGAGGTGCGGTATCCCGACGGTACGGAGATCTCCCCCCAGCTGGATCTTCGCGAACGTCTCGATCTGTTCGCCGGCGTGCGGCCGATCCGCACGCTCGCGGGCATCCCGCCGACGCTCGCCGATCCGCGTGCGGCGGGCATCGACTTCGTCCTGGTTCGCGAGCAGACCGAGGGCTTGTTCTACGATCGCCGCGGTACCCGGGTGGATGCCGAGGGCGCGACCGATACGCTGCATGTGAGCGCCAGGGGGGCGCGGCGGATCAGCCGCTATGCCTTCGAGCTCGCGGGTCGTCGCCGGGCCGCCGGTCGCGGTGCCCGGGTCACCTTGATCGACAAGGCTAATGTGCTCGGCTCGATGGCCTATCTGCGTGCCCGCTTCTCGGAAGTGGCCGCAGACCATCCGGACCTGGAGCACGACTTCGCATACATCGACGCGGCCGCGCTGAATCTCGTGCGCAAGCCCTGGACCTTCGACGTGATGGTCACCGAAAACCAGTTCGGCGACATCCTGTCGGATCTCTGCGCGGCGCTCGTGGGCGGCATGGGTCTGGCGCCCTCAGCGGATATCGGCGCCACCCACGCGATGTTCCAGCCTGCCCACGGCAGCGCGCCCGACATCGCCGGCAGGGGGGTCGCCAACCCGACGGCGGCGATCCTCTCGGCCGCCATGATGTGCCACCACGTGGGCCGGCCGGACACGTACCGCCGCATCCGCCGCGCGATCGCCCGCGTCACGCTGCATCGCAAGTCCGACCTGACGCCCGACC
>JAUIAI010000932.1 GCA_030425615.1 Gammaproteobacteria bacterium | reverse complement strand
GTACTTCCTGCATGCGCGCATGTACCGTAACTGGGGCCTGGGCAAGCTGAACGCCAAGGAGTACGCGGAATCCATCGGCGAGATGAAGCACGCCGACCGGCTGATAGAGCGCATTCTGATGATCGGCGGCCTGCCCAATCTGCAGGACCTGCACAAGCTCATGATCGGCGAGAACACGGCCGAGATGCTTTCGTGCGATCTGAGGCTGGAATCGACGGCGCGTGAGCACATCCGGGGCGCCATCAGAACGTGCGAGGAAGCGTCCGACTTCGTTTCCCGCGAACTCCTGGTGGAGATCCTCGAGGACACCGAGGAGCACATCGACTGGCTGGAGACCCAGCTCGAACTGATCGAGCGGGTGGGGCTCGCGAACTACGAGCAGTCGATGATGAGCGAGCCCGAGAGCTGAGGTGATTCCCTTTCGGGACGGCATGCACGGAAGCACCTTCGATCCTGATGACCCACGAAAGCGATTCACCGCTGTTCCTCAAGGACCTTTCGGTCTCGGCGGCCGGCGATCCCGAGGATCGGGTGCTGGTCGAGCGCTGGCGTCGCGCCGCGGTGGAGATTCGCTGCGCGCTGCATGCCGGGCAGCCCAATCGAATCCGCGTCTGGCTCGGGCTCGGTGAGCGGCTGGTCGCCGAGGGGCTGGCGAAGCCTTTGCCGATGGCGTTCCGCCAGTTCGACACCCTGATGCGCTGTGCGCGTGACGATTCGCTGCCGAGGGGCTGGCGCGGGTGTTGCGCCGAGAGTCTGGTCCGGCCGGCGGCACGCCTGAAGACCCTGCTCGGCCGGCGGGATCCTCGAGCGGTGAAGGCACTGTTCGCGCAGATCGACGCCGTCCGTGAGTCACTTGCCCTCGAGACGCCGCCGGAGGGCGGGCCGGACGAGGACTGAGCGATCGCTCACGCCTTGCCTTTGGCCGGTTCTCCGGCCCGAATGCGTCGGTTCCTGTCAGGACACACTCTCAGGATGTCTCTGCGAACGGTGTGGCGAGGAGTTCGGCGACTCTGCGATGCCCTCGAGCCGCATGGCCTCGACGAGCAGGCCGGTGGCCAGTTCGTCGCGCACGACGATCGGCGGGATGACCGCCAGCCCCGCGTCTTCGCGTGCCAGCAGGCGCAGCATGGCCATGTCGTCGGCTTCGGCGGCGACCTGGGGTGAGACGCCCAGCCGGGAGACCAGCGCATCGAACCCCGCCCGCATCGCGGTTTCGGCCGCGGGCAGGATCAGCGGTTCGGTGCGCAGGAGCGTGTCGAGCGAGCGTTCACCGGAACCGACCCTCCGGGCCGTGCCGACAAGGCTCAGGGGTTGTTCGGCCACGCGCCGGATCAGGTAGGGGCTGGCCGTATCGCGCGCAGGTGCGAGATTCGTGAGCACCATGTCCAGGGACATGGCGTGCAGCGCACGTAGCAACTCGTTCTGTGAGCCCGAACGCAGCACCACTTCGACATCGGCCCGGCCGAGCAGCGGTCGCATGAAGGCGATCTGGAAGTTTCGCGACAGCGTCGCGAGCGCGCCGACCCTCAGCGCCCGGCGGGTACCGCCGCTGCTTCGCAAGGTCGCGGTGAGGTCGTCGGCCGTGTGGA
>JAUIAI010000931.1 GCA_030425615.1 Gammaproteobacteria bacterium | reverse complement strand
GGTAGCCTGCGCGACGATTCGCTCGCTTTCCTGCTGCCAGGGACCTCGCCGGAAGCCGCAGCCACCAAGGGAGCGATCGAAACGCTGCGGTCGAGACTTGCCGACTATCGATACCAGCAGGGAGAGCAGCGATTCAGCACCGGCATTCATCTTGGCATGGCGGCCTGGACGCCTGGTGAATGCGAACCCGAAGTCGCCCTCACCCGCGCGGATCGGGCCTGCGGCGCTGCACGGTCGCTGGGCCGAAACAGCGTGCAGGTCTACGAACAGGGTGGAAGCGGACTGCGCAGCCACGAGACACTGCTCGATTGGGCCGGACGGATCGACAGCCTGATCGGCGGCACGGACCTTTACCTGCGAGCCCAGCAGATCACGCCGATCTCCGATTCGACCCTGAAACCGTACTACGAGATCCTGCTGGGCGTGAAGCCACAACCCGGCCTCGACGTCTCACCCATGAGCATCGTTCCGGCCATCGAGCGTCTCGGGCGATCCCACGAACTCGATCTCTGGGTCATTCGCGCGGTCCTCGACTGGGTCGAGACGAACGCTTCGGCGTTCGAATCGATCGGCGGCTTTGCGATCAATCCTTCGCCGCTGTCAGTGGCCCATCCGAGCGTGTTGCCGTTCCTGGAAGAACGACTCGCACGACCGGGTCTCCCGGCCTCGAAGATCGCATTCGAATTCACGGAAACCGCGATGATTGAGACCTACGGTGCCGCGAAGGAGTTCATTCGCCGGGTTCGGCGTTTCGGATGTCGATTCTCGCTCGACGACTTCGGCAGCGGCTACACGTCGTACTCACACCTGAAGAACCTGCAGACGGTCACGCTGAAGACCGACGGTGCGTTCGTCAAGGACATTCTCAGCAGCCCGAGCGACCAGGCCATGGTCAGGTCGATGCACGAAGTAGCCCGCTCTCTGGGAATGCGGACCGTGGCCGAGTACGTCGAGACTCACGAGATCCTCGAGTATCTGCGCGAGATCGGCATCGACTACGCGCAGGGATACGCCCTGCACAAGCCCTGCCCGATAGACGATCTCGTCGCCGTTCCGGCGTGAGGCGGGAGACCGGGTCGGCGCGGCCTGGGATGGGCCCGCTGGCGGAGAGCGAGTCCGTCACACCCCCAGAGAACACGGACGTTTCCAGACTGTTTCGGAAATTCGTCCCACAATCCCATCCACAACGCGAACACCCGTATGGCATTCGACGAGAGGAAACAGATCGGGCTGGATGCACTCTCCGCATGGGGCAGGTATCAGACCCGCGAGTTTCGGCGGCACGGCTACCCCGCCCGCTCGATCATCGCGAAGTTCCGTATCGACGGCGGCAGCTTCAAGGAACGGACGCCCAACGATGCGCCTGCCATCGTCGCGGAGATCGACGAATGGCTCGCCACCCGCCCCCTCACGGAGCGCGCGGTTGTTGCGCTGTACTACGGCTTTCAGATGGCGCCGCGCTTCATCGCCACTTCGCTGGACGGGCTTGCGCTGAGCCCCGACAAGGTTTCACAGATCGCGCAAGGCGTCCCGCCCAAGCTCGGGCGGTGGCTTATCAAGAAGAGCGCCGCCGACCGAACGGCCCGCGCCGCC
>JAUIAI010000930.1 GCA_030425615.1 Gammaproteobacteria bacterium | reverse complement strand
AACCGGCGAAGAACGAACCGAGCGCCGCAATCGCAAGCGCCGCCCCGGCCCTGCCGTTGCGGGCCATCTGGTAGCCGTCCAAGGTGGTGACCACCGACGAGACCTCGCCGGGCAGATTGACCAGGATCGCCGTCGTGGAGCCGCCGTACTGCGCACCGTAGTAGATGCCCGCCAGCATGATGAGCGCCGAGGTGGGGTCCCCGATCTGATAGGTGATCGGCAGCAGCATCGAGATGGTCGCGAGCGGACCGATCCCCGGCAAGACCCCGATCGCCGTCCCGAACATCACACCGATGAAACAGTAGAGCAGATTGGCGAGCGTGAGCGCCTCCGACATGCCCAGCGCAAGATTCGACAGCAGCTCCACGGTTCAGCCTCCGGTGAAGGCCGTCGGCCAGGTCGGAAGCTGAAGGCCCAGCCCGCGCACGAACACCAGGTAGGAGAGCAGAACCAGCACGACGATCGAAACCAGCGTCTCCCCCAGTCGGAACTCGTGGCTTGCGGTGGCCGCGATGAACAGCAGCAGGACGGCAGACAGTATCAGTCCGAGAACCGGCACGAGGGCCGCGAAGGCCGCAACGCCGCCGAGCACCAGCGTGAGTTCACGCCATCGAAAGACGGGCATCGATGTGTCCTCCGGCGCCAGCCTCAGCGCGGAGTAGACGATTGCCAGACCCAGGCCCATGAGCAGGAGGCCAAGAGCCGTCGGAAACCATCCGGGGCCCATGCGCGAGAGCGTGCCCATCTCGTACTGCTGAGAAAAGACGGCAAACAAGGTACCGGTGGCCGTGAACAGGAGCCCCGACCAGAAATCACGTGTATTGCGAACGTGCATGCGTCTCACCTCGTCTCCACCCTCGGCGCCGGCGGTGCGGCGAGGGGTCGACCGATCCCGGGCAGCCGGAGCGGCAAAGCGCGCACCGGCGACGGCTCATTGCATGGCAATGGCGTGTCCGCGACGCGCTCGCACGCCGCGACGACGCCCCGGATCAGACCCGGGAAAGCCCCAGATTGCCCAGCACCTCCCGCGTCTCGTCATAGGCCTGCTCGAGACGTTTGACCGTGGCTTCTGCCCCGGTGAAGGCCGCGTCCCACTGCCGGGACTGCACGAACGCGCCCCAATCCGGATCCTCGCTGATCCTGCGAAAGAAGTCATCCCAGTACGCCAGTGCCTGCGCCGGGATTCCCTTGGGCGCCATGACTCCTTGGGCGCTTTCGTAGTCACTGGGCACGCCGACCTCGCGCCAGGTCGGGACGCCGGCAAGGTCGCCCTTCATGCGTTCACGCGATGCGATCGCCAGCACGCGGATGTTGCCGGCCTTGAGCTGCGCGATGACGTTCGGGGTCGTCGCGGCCATGACATCGATATGACCGCCCATGAGATTGGTGAGCGACTCGGCCGAAGACTTGAACGGCACGATGTTCATCCTGGAGATGTCCACCCCAGCAGCCTTCAGAGGCTTGGCCACCCCCACGTGGATGTGATTTCCGAGCGAGGTCGCGATCGCAACCGACAGGCTCGCGGGCTCGGCCTTCAGCCTCGCCACCAGATCGGAAGCATCCTTGATCGGCGAATCCGCGCGCACTGATACGGTGGT
>JAUIAI010000036.1 GCA_030425615.1 Gammaproteobacteria bacterium | reverse complement strand
CGAGCCCGAAGAGGAGTACGTCCAGGATGAGCATGAGGCTCACCCCGAGTGCCGAGTAGCGGGTGTACAGGTTGCGCTCGATCCAGTCGTCCGGCGTACCGTGGCCGTACTTGGTGATGGTCTCCCGGTTCGCGGCCTCTTCGCGATACAACTCCGCGCCCTGCAGCAGGACCTTGCGCAGGCCGTACACGACGGGGCTGTGGGGATCGCCTTCCCGCTCGCACTTCGCGTGATGCTTGCGGTGGATGGCGGCCCACTCCTTGGTGACCATGCCCGTGGTCATCCAGAGCCAGAACCGGAAGAAATGCGAGGCGATCGGGTGAAGGTCGAGCGCGCGATGGGCCTGGCACCGATGCAGGTAGACCGTGACACCGACAATGGTGACGTGTGTGAGCGCCAAGGTGACCAGAACGATCTGCCAACCCGAGAGATCGAGCAGACCCTGGTCCAGAAACCTCAAAACCGCATCCATATTGATGACCGTAACTCCAGTAAGAAAGGGCGACAACACCCCGAGTTTACCCCTGCCCCGGGCAAGGGTTATTTGAGATCAATCGAATTTCGTCAATCCGGGAACAGGATCGGAGACCGGACGGCGCCCGCCACGGACGAACGGCCCGCCGGCATATTGTGACAAACGGGAGCATCCTGCGTGCCCGGCCCACTCCGCCGAACGCCCGGACCGACCGGGCCCTGCGAACGACCTTGGGCGGCGGGCGGTCACGGCCGCTGCCAGGCAGCCGCGAAGAAGCCGTCGCAATCATGGCGATGCGGCCAGAGTCTCAGAAACGTCCCCGCAGCCGGTTCGGATGACAGCGGAAACGGCCCGGCGGGCTCCGCGTCCACGGCCCCCCTGCCGTCCGCCGCGAGACCGATCGAGAGCCGCATGAAATCACGGCCTGCGGCCAGCCATCCGGCTTCGGTGTCGCGGACGACGGCTTCGTTTTCCTCGGGCAACAGACTGCAAGTGGCATAGATCAGACGACCGCCGGGCGCGACCAGATCCGCCGCGGCCGAGAGGATGGATCGCTGCTGCTCGCCGAGCCTGGCCAGCTCTTCCTCGCCGTAGCGCCATTTCAGATCAGGATTGCGGCGCAGGGTGCCGCTGCCACCACAGGGGGCGTCCACGAGGACCAGATCGGCCCGGCCGCGAAGACGCGCGAGTCGGGCATCGTGCTCCGACTCGATCCGCATCGGCTGGACGTTCGTGGCCCCGCTACGCGCCAGGCGCGGGCGCATCGACTGGAGCCGGCGCGCCGAGATGTCGCAGGCGTAGATCTGACCGCGGGAGCGCATGGCGGCGGCCAGGGCCAGCGTCTTTCCGCCCGCTCCCGCACAGAGGTCGACCACCGTCTGGCCCCGTCTGGGTCCGGCGGCATGCACCACCCACTGGCTTCCGGCGTCCTGGACCTCGAACCAGCCCTGCTCGAAGGCGGGAAGCGCAGCCAGGTTGGGCCGTCCGCGCACCCGCAGCAGCGTGGGCAGGTGGCGCAGGCCGGCGGGCAACTCGTTCTCCACCACCACGCCGGCGGCGAGCAGAGCCCTGCGCACCTGCTCGGGCTGCGCCTTGAGGGTGTTCACGCGCAGATCCAGGCCCGCAGGGCGCAGGAGCGCCTGGCCGAAGCGCTCGGCCTCGGCCGGCTCGGGCAGGAGTCGGTTCAGACGGTCCGCGAGCCAGTCGGGCAGGCTGAACCGCACCGCCCAGGGCAGGGTTCGCCGGTCGATGCGTGCGACCCGTTCCAGCCAGGCCTGCTCGCCCGAGTTCGGCTCGATCCATTCGGGGACCGACCCGTCGGCCTGTGCGAGCAGCGCCAGCCGGCGCTCCAGCCGCCCGGGCCCGCCCTCGGCCAGATGGGCATAGAGGCGCCGCGAGCGGATCACGGCGTAGGCATGGTCGGCGAGGCGCTGCCGGTCGCGCCGGCCGGCCGCCGGCGTGGCCTTGAAGAACCCCTGCATGACCCGGTCCGCCGCCTGCTCGAAGCGCAGAAGCGCGGCAAGCAGATCGAAGAGCGCCTGGTCCGCGCCCTGCCCCGGGTCCGCCCGCCCGCTGGCACGCCCGCCCGCCGGCGGATTTCCGCCGCCCGGGCGTCGACGAGTCCGGGGATGCGCCGGGGCCTGCTTCGTGCCGGACGCCGGCCCGCCGCGCGGCGCGCGTGCGCTTTCTCCTCGCTTGCCGCGGCTGGCACCCCGCGGGCCGCGGCGTTCAGTCGGCATAGACGATGTCGGAGACGCCGAACGCTGCGCGCATCTGCGGCGACAGCCGGACGCGGGCGCCCTCCAGTGAGACCTGGTCGCGCACGATGCCCGCGACCACGGCCGGATAGAGCACATGCTCGCTCGCCTGCACGCGGGTGGCGAGCGACGCTTCGTCGTCGTCCGATCGCACCGGGACGACCGCCTGCGCGATGATGGGACCCGCATCCAGCTCCGGGGTCACGAAATGTACGGTGGCGCCGTGAACCCTGACCCCCGCATCCAGCGCGCGGGCGTGGGTGCGAAGCCCCGGGAAGGACGGTAGCAACGAGGGATGGATATTGATGAGCCGACCCGCGAAGCGGTCGACGAATCCGGGGCCGAGCACCCGCATGAACCCTGCCAGCACGACCAGATCCGGCGCGTGCGCCTCCACACGACCGGCCAGTGCAGAATCGAACGCCTCACGCGTCGCGTAGCCGCGGTGTTCGACGACTTCGATGGCCAGCCCCATGTCCCTGGCCGCGGCAAGTCCAGCCGCCTCCGGCTCGTTGCTGATCACCGCGCTGACGCGGGCCGGCCATTGCTGCTCAGCGCATGCGCGCGCGATGTTGAGCATGTTCGAGCCACGGCCCGAAATCAGAATGACCAGCGATTTCATCGGCGGCGAGTTTAGCACCGCCCCCTATATAATGTCCGGTTTTGCCGGTTCTCGATGCAGATGGAGGTCTTTCGCACCCTGCCGGGCGTATCCGATCGTCAGCCCTGTGGATTGACGATCGGCAACTTCGACGGTGTCCACCTCGGCCATCAGGCGATGCTCGCGCGTCTTCGAACGATTTGCGAAGGTGCATCCCTGCAGCTGGCAGTGCTCACCTTCGAACCGCATCCGCGCGAGTACTTCGCCGCCCGCCACGGGTCGGAGCCGCCGCCGCGCGTCTACGGCGAGGCCGACAAGCTGGCCGCCCTGGAAGCGGCCGGGGTCGACCGGGTCTGCATCCTGCCCTTCGACGCCGGGCTGGCGTCGACCGAGGCCGAGCGCTTCGTGCGCGACATCATCGTGAACGGACTGGCCGTGGAGCAGCTCCTGATCGGCGACGATTTCCGGTTCGGAGCGGGTCGCAGAGGAGATTTCGCGCTTCTCGCGGAGATGCAGCACGAAGGCTACCGGCTGACCCGCATGCCGACGATCGACGAACCGGGCGGACGCCGCATTTCGAGTTCGCTCGTGCGCGAGGCTCTGACCGCGGGCGACTTCCGCCGGGCGGCCGCCTTGCTGGGCCGACCGTACATGATCAGCGGGCCTGTCGAGCACGGACGCAAACTCGGCCGGACGCTCGGCTATCCCACCCTGAACGTGCGTCCGGGCAGCCGCAACCCCGTACTGGCGGGAATCTTCGTCGTGCAGGTACACGGGCTGGCTGAGATCCCTCTGCCCGGCGTCGCGAGCCTGGGCACCCGCCCGGCCGTCGAGACCGGCGGCGAACCGCTGCTCGAGGTTCACCTTTTCGATTTCTCGCGCGACGTCTACGGGGTGTCCGTGCGCGTCGAGTTCCTGTACAAGCTTCGCGACGAGGCACCGTTCGAGTCGCTCGAGGCGCTGCGCGCGCAGATCGATCTCGACGCCCGGCAGGCGCGTGCCTATTTCGCTTCTCCCCAGGACATCCATGGCAAAGGCTGATTCCTCCAACAAGTCCGATCAGGCCAAGGGCGGCTACCGGAAGACCCTCAACCTTCCGGACACCGCGTTTCCGATGCGCGGTGATCTCGCCAGGCGCGAACCGGAGTGGGTCGCGCGCTGGCAGCAGGAGGACGTCTACGGCCGCATCCGGCAGGCCTCGGCAGGCCGGCCACGCTGGATCCTGCACGACGGACCGCCGTACGCGAACGGCACGATCCACATGGGCCATGCGGTCAACAAGATCCTCAAGGACATCATCGTCAAGAGCCGCAACATGGCGGGTTTCGATGCCCACTACGTGCCGGGCTGGGACTGCCACGGCATGCCCATCGAAATCCAGATCGAGAAGCAGCACGGCCGCAACCTGCCGGCCGACAAGGTGCAGGCACTGTCGCGCGCCTATGCCACCGAGCAAATCGACAACCAGCGCCGGGACTTCATCCGGCTGGGTGTTCTGGGTACCTGGAACGATCCATACCTGACCATGAACTTCCGCAACGAGGCGGACGAGATCCGGGTGCTGGCCCGGCTGATGGACAAGGGGTTCGTCTTTCGCGGACTGAAGCCGGTGAACTGGTGCTTCGACTGCGGCTCGGCACTCGCGGAGGCCGAGGTCGAATACGCGGACAAGACCGACAGCGCGGTCGACGTGGGCTTTCCGTTCACCGACGAAGCGCGCCCGGCGATCGCCGCGGCGTTCGGGCTGCCGACGCTGCCGCAAGCCCGCGGCTACGCCGTCATCTGGACGACCACACCCTGGACGCTGCCGTCGAACCAGGCGCTGAACATGCACCCGGATCTCGACTACGCGCTGGTCGAGAGCCGTTGGCAGGACGCTCCGTGCCTGCTCATCCTGGCCGCCGAGCGCGTCGAGGCGTGTCTCGGCGCCTACAGGCTCGAAGGCCGGGTGCTTGCGACCACCAAGGGCCGCACGCTCGAGAACATCGCGTTCGCACATCCCTTCTACGAGCGCCTGTCGCCGGTCTACCTCGGTGAGTACGTGACGATCGACACCGGTACCGGCATCGTCCATTCCTCCCCTGCATACGGCGTCGACGACTTCGAGTCGTGCAAGCGTTACGGCATGACCGACGAGCAGATCCTGCAGCCCGTGCTCGGTGACGGGACCTACGCCGAGGACCTGCCCCTGTTCGGCGGTCGCGGGATCTGGGACGCCAACGACGACATCGTCGCGGCGATGCGCGAGCGTGGCGTGCTCTTCCGGGCGGAGCGCTACACACACAGCTACATGCACTGCTGGCGGCACAAGACACCGGTCATCTACCGGGCCTCTTCGCAGTGGTTCGCGGGCATGGACATCGTGCCGAACGACGGCTCGGGCACTCTGCGCGAGACAGCGCTCCGGGGCATCGAGGCGACCGCCTTCTACCCCGCCTGGGGAAAAGCCAGGCTGCACGCCATGATCGCCAACCGGCCGGACTGGACCCTGTCGCGCCAGCGCCAGTGGGGCGTGCCGATGGCCTTCGTGATCGACCGTCGAACCGGGGAGCTGCACCCCCGCTACGACGAGATGCTCGAACTGGTCGCGCAGCGGGTCGAGACCGAGGGCATCGAGGCCTGGCAGCGCATGGAGGTCGACGATCTGCTGGCGGCCATCGGCGAGACCAACGACGGGCGCTGGACCAAGAACCGCGACACACTGGACGTCTGGTTCGACTCCGGCAGCACGCATCAGACCGTCCTGCGTGGCTCGCACGCCGCGGTCTCGGCCTTCCCTGCCGACATGTATCTGGAAGGCAGTGATCAGCACCGCGGATGGTTCCATTCGTCCCTGCTCACCTCGTCGATGCTGAACGGGGTACCGCCGTATCGCGCCCTGCTCACACACGGCTTCGTAGTCGACGGCCAGGGGCGCAAGATGTCGAAATCGCTCGGCAACGGCATCGACCCGCAGGACGTCTACGCGAAGCTGGGTGCCGAGATCCTGCGGCTCTGGGTGGCGAGCAGCGACTACTCGGGCGAGTTGCGGCTGTCCGACGAGATCCTCAAGCGCGTGGTCGAGGCCTACCGGCGCATCCGCAACACCCTTCGCTTCCTGCTCGCCAATATCTCGGACTTCGATCCCGCCCAGGATGCGGTGCCGCTGGCCGAAATGCTCGAGATCGATCGCTACGCACTGGCCATGACCGAACGCTGGCAGCGGCAGGCCGAGGCCGATTTCGAGCGCTTCGAGTTCCATCCGGTCGTAAGTCGTCTGCAGACCTTCTGTTCCGAAGACCTGGGGGCGTTCTACCTCGACGTACTCAAGGACAGGCTGTACACCACCGCCCCCAAGAGTCTGGCGCGGCGGTCGGCACAGACCGTGCTGCACGAGATCACCGACAGCCTGCTGCGCATCATGGCGCCCATACTCTCGTTCACGGCCGAGGAGGCCTGGGAGGTGTTCGCCCCCGAGAGGCGCGCCCTGACCGGGACGATCTTCGCCGAGACGTACCACCATTTCACGCCGGACCCCGAGCGCGACACGCTGCTCGCGCGCTGGGACCGGCTGCGCGAGATCCGGGCCGGCGTCCTGAAGGAGATCGAAGGACTGCGGGAACGGGGCGAACTGGGCTCCAGCCTGCAGGCCGAGGTCACCCTGCGCGCCGCCGGCGAGGATCTGACGCTGCTCCGGAGCCTGGGCGACGACCTGCGCTTCGTGCTGATCACGTCTGCAGCCCGGGTCGACGAGTCCGACGAACCGGCCATCCAGGTCGCCGTCAGCCAGGGCGTCAAGTGCGAGCGTTGCTGGCACTATCGTGACGACGTCGCCACGGAGGGTGAGCACGAAGGGCTTTGCGGCCGTTGCGTGAGCAATCTCTTCGGTGACGGCGAGAGCCGGTCTCGTGCCTGAGGTCGAACGCGCCGGCATCGGCCGGTGGCTGGCAGCGGCCGCCGTCGTCATCGTGCTCGATCAACTCACCAAGTGGCTGGTGCTGCAGGCCTTCACGGTCGGCGAGCGCCTGGCCGTGATCGACGGGCTCTTCGATCTCACCCTCGTCTACAACCCGGGCGCGGCGTTCAGTTTCCTGGCGTCCGCCGGGGGCTGGCAGCGCTGGTTCTTCGTCGCGCTCGGTCTCGGGGCGTCGTTGTTCATCGTGGCCCTGCTCCGCCGCTCCCACGGCCAGCCCTTATTCTCGCTCGCGCTGGCGCTTATTCTCGGCGGTGCGATCGGCAACGTCATCGATCGCCTCGTTCACACCCAGGTGGTGGATTTCCTCCTCGTTTATCAGCATCCCTGGTATTTTCCGGCCTTCAATCTTGCGGACAGCGCAATCACCGTCGGAGCGGTTCTGCTGATTCTGGACGAGGTGCTGCGCTGGCGCCGGGAGCGCGCCGCGACGGAGTGAGCCGATGAATCTCGTCAATCGCCGCATCCTGCTCGGCGTCACGGGCGGCGTGGCCGCCTACAAGGCCGCCGAACTCGTTCGGCGCCTGCAGGACCAGGGCGCGACCATGGATGTCGTCATGACCGAGGCGGCCACGCGCTTCGTCGGAACCGCGACGTTCCAGGCCCTGTCCGGGCGTCCGGTCTATACGGACGCCTGGGATACGCGCGTACCCAACGGAATGGCGCACATCGAACTGGGCCGGGCCGCGGATCTCCTGCTGATCGCTCCGTGCTCGGCCGATTTCCTCGCCAAGATCGCCCACGGACGTGCGGACGACCTGTTGTCGACGCTCTGCGTGGCCAGGAACCGACCTCTCGCGGTGGCCCCGGCCATGAACCGCGAAATGTGGGCCAACCCCGCCACCCGACGCAACGTCGCGCTACTGCACGAGGACGGGCTGGTCTTCATCGGCCCGGCCGCCGGCGATCAGGCCTGCGGTGAGACCGGCGACGGTCGTATGTCCGAACCTGACGAGATCGTCGAAGCCGTCGTTGCGCATTTCACGCCCCGGCATCTGGCCGGCCGCCGCGTACTGCTGACCGCGGGCCCCACTTACGAGGCCATCGATCCGGTGCGGGGCATCACGAACCGCTCGAGCGGCAAGATGGGCTTTGCGATCGCACGAGCCTGTGCCCGAGCGGGCGCCGACGTCGAGCTGGTGGCCGGGCCCTGCAGCCTGGGCACTCCGCCCGGCGTGCTGCGCCACGACGTGATCTCGGCGCGCGACATGCACGGGATCGTCATGTCACGATGCGATCACTGGACACCCGACGTGTTCGTTTCGGTGGCAGCGGTGGCGGACTGGCGGGTGGCAAACCCGTCGGCCCGAAAACTGAAGAAGGACGCCGGCCAGACACCGCCCAGCCTCGAGTTCGCACCCAATCCGGACATTCTGGCCGACGTCGCCGCGCGCGCGAATCCTCCCTACTGCGTCGGCTTCGCGGCCGAGAGCGAGAACCTGATCGAGCACGCGCGGGACAAGCGCGAGCGTAAGCGGGTTCCCCTGCTGGTCGGTAACATCGGTCCGGACACCTTCGGCCGGGACGACAACGTGCTGGTCCTCATCGACGAGCAGGGCAGCAGCGAACTGCCGCGTGCCAGCAAGGACGACCTGGCGGGCGCGCTGGTCGCCGAGATCGCCCGCCGGCTGAAGGGCTGACCTTTTCCCGCCATCCGCCGGCGGGGGCGCCGACCTGATGAGGCCGCCTCCGGTCTCAGGACAGCCGCACCAACGGCACCACGCAGAACCACAGCACGAAAGTCAGCGACAGCACCATCAGGCCGTCGATTCTGCTGGGCACGGGCCGCCGTGCGGCCACGCGGCGGCAGGCGACCGCAAGGGCCATCGCGTGCGTGGCGGCGAGAAGCATGGTGACGAGCCCGTAGGGTGACATGCTCGCGGCCATCTGGACGATCACCATGGCCAGGGCAGCCGCCGGCGCCAGCGAGCCGGCCAGACGCAGCGCCGTGCGCCGCCCGAACCGCACCGCCAGGGTACGCTTGGCGACCTGCCGGTCAGCTGCCGCATCGGGAACGCCCGCCAGCGTGATCGAAGGCAGTATGGACAGGGCGAGCGGCACGGAGAGCAGACAGGGCCGGGGATCGCCCAGCGGTCCGCCCTGAATCAGATGGCCCACCAGGATCGCCAGCACACCGTGCGTGACGGCCACGTCGAGTTCACCGAGCGTGCGGGCCGACAGCCGCAACGGCCGCACCGTATACCCGAGCGCCAGGACCGCGAAACCCGCCAGGAGCGGGCCGAGCACCAGCGCGTTGTCCGTGTTTCGCAGGAGCGCGAGCGAGGACAGGAGCACGGCGCACACCGCGACGCCCGTGCCACGGCCCAGGTCCGCCGGATCGAGCCGGCCATCCTGAAGCACTCGCGAACCGCCGTTGAAGGGCCCCCAGTGGCGGTTGGCTGCGTCCGTGCCTCGATCTCCCAGTTCGTTGGTGAAGACCGTCGCCGCCTCGAGCGCGAACAGCATGCCGTATCCGAGCCAGAACCGAACCGGATCGAGCTCACCCCCCTCGCCCGTCCCGAGCACCGCCCCCAGCCAGTAGGCGATGAACGTCATCGGGTAGAACTGCAGCCTGAGCGCAGCCAGCCAGGCCGACAGGCGATCGCCGGCAAGGCCCGCGACGCCCCGGGGGCCTTGCTCGCCGAGGCGGCGTCCGCGAAGATGGGCCTCGCACACCCAGAGGCGACGCAGCGCAGGGGGTGATGTGTCCACCGGCCCGAAACGGGTGTGCCGCGTCACCTTCACGCCGCAGAATCCGAGCGTGGCCCTGGCCATCGCCTGGCGTCCAGGCGCGCGGTACAGCCACGAGTACACCGGCCCCGGCGTGTCCATCGTCGTGATCAGCTCCGCGGTCCGGGGCCCCAGACGGCCGCAGAAGCCGGTGCCGGATCCGGTGCGCGAGAAGGCCCATCCAGGCAGGAGCAGACGATCCAGACAGCTCTTGAGAAGCCCGGGATAGGTGCCCCACCAGGTGGGGTAGACGAAGACCATGTGCTCGCAATCGTCGATCGCCCCTCGGAGCGCCAGCAGATCGGGCTCGAGGGGCTGGTCGCCCGGAACCCGTGTCAGCAGATCCCGCTCAAACCGGAGTCGCGAAAGATCGACGAAGCGCACGCGGCATCCGGCGGCACGGGCGCCTCGAGCCAGTGCCTGCGCGAGGACGCCACACAGCGAGTCCTCGCCACGCGGATGCGCCAGGATGACGAGGACGCGCACGGCGGACGGTCAGCCGGACACCGGCTCTCCGCCGTTGGGATGCAGGATCTGGCCGGTCATGTAGCTCGAATCCTCGCAGGCCAGGAAGAGGAAGCTCGGAGCGACTTCGTTCGGCTGCCCCGGCCGCCCCAGCGGGCTGCTCTGGCCGAACCGCGCGACCTTGTCCGGCGGAAAGGACGCCGGGATCAGGGGGGTCCACATGTGCCCTTCTTACCC
>JAUIAI010000929.1 GCA_030425615.1 Gammaproteobacteria bacterium | reverse complement strand
AAGCCGGGTCAGGACTTCTTCCCCCTGACCGTCGACTACACCGAGAAGTTCTATGCCGCGGGCCGTATCCCGGGCGGATTCTTCAAGCGGGAGGGGCGTCCTACGGAGCGCGAGACCCTGATCGCCCGTTTGACCGACCGTCCGATCCGGCCGCTGTTCCCCGAGGGCTTCTACAACGAGGTCCAGGTCATCCTGCAGGTCATCTCGGTCAATCCGGAGGTCGATAGCGACATCCCTGCCATGATCGGTGCGTCGGCAGCCCTGGCCATCTCGGGCATTCCGTTCGCGGGTCCCATCGGCGCGTGCCGGGTCGGCTATATCGACGGCCAGTACGTCCTGAACCCGCCCACCAGCGCCATGGTCGAGTCCAAGCTGGACCTCGTGGTTGCCGGTACGGACCAGGCCGTGCTGATGGTGGAATCCGAGGCGCACGAGCTGCCCGAGGACATCATGCTGGGCGCGGTGGTCTACGGGCACGAGCAGATGCAGACTGTCATCAACGCGATCGACGAGCTCGTCGAGAAGGCCGGCAAGCCTGAGTGGGACTGGCAGGCCCCGGCGCCCGACCAGGCGCTGATCGACAAGGTCACCGCGAAAGCCGGCGACGCGCTTCGCGAGGCCTACCAGCTGCGCAACAAGCAGGAGCGCTCGCAGCGACTGAAGGCACTCGAAGCGGACGTTCAGAAGTCGATGGCCGAAGACGCGGCGGCGGCCGGCGAAGCGGCCCCGGACGCCGGCAAGGTCAGCGATGTGATGTTCGATCTGCAATACCGTCTGGTGCGTGACCGCATCCTGGCCGGCGAACCGCGGATCGACGGACGCGACACCCGCACGGTGCGGCCGATCGCCATCAGCACGGGCGTGCTCCCTCGGGCCCACGGGTCGGCGCTGTTCACGCGCGGCGAGACCCAGGCCCTGGTGGCTGCCACGCTGGGCACGGCGCGGGACGAGCAGATCGTGGATGCCGTCAGCGGCGAGTACCGCGACCGGTTCATGATGCACTACAACATGCCGCCGTTCGCCACGGGTGAGACGGGCCGTTTCGGAGCGCCCAAGCGCCGCGAGATCGGTCACGGCCGGCTGGCCAAGCGCGCCATTGCGCCGTTGCTGCCCTCGTCCGACGAGTTCGGCTATTCGCTTCGGGTCGTGTCCGAGATCACCGAGTCGAACGGTTCCTCGTCGATGGCTTCGGTCTGTGGCGGCTGTCTGGCACTGATGGACGCCGGCGTGCCCATCAAGGCTCACGTGGCCGGAATTGCCATGGGTCTCATCAAGGAAGAGAACAAGTTCGCGGTATTGACGGACATTCTCGGTGACGAGGATCACCTCGGCGACATGGACTTCAAGGTCGCTGGCACCGAAACCGGCGTGACGGCCCTGCAGATGGACATCAAGATCCAGGGCATCACGAAGGAGATCATGCAGGTGGCGCTCGATCAGGCCCGCGAGGCTCGGCTGCACATCCTGGACAAGATGCGCACCGCCATCGGCGGCGCCCGGGAGGATCTCTCCGACTACGCGCCGCGCTTGTACAAGATGAAGATCAACCCCGAACGGATCCGCGACGTGATCGGCAAGGGCGGGGCCACGATCCGTCAGATCACCGAGA
>JAUIAI010000035.1 GCA_030425615.1 Gammaproteobacteria bacterium | reverse complement strand
CAGCTGGTCGAGGCGATCTTCACCATCGTCGATCAGCTCAACAAGAACGAGGGTGTGTCGTTCCTGCTGGCCGAGCAGAACACGAACATCGCGCTCAAGTACGCAGACTACGGTTACAGCCTGGAGTCCGGGCGGGTCGTCATGGACGGGCCCGCGGCGGCGCTGCGCGAGAACGACGACGTCAAGGAGTTCTACCTGGGCGTTGGCGGTGAGGGGCGCAAGTCCTTCCGCGACGTCAAGCACTACAAGCGGCGCAAGCGCTGGCTGGGCTGACAAAGGCCGGACAAGCAATGAGCGAACACTACGACGAGCTCGAGACCCGCACTCCGGAGGCGCGCGAGGGCGCGCTGATGGCCCGGCTGCCGGGTCTCGTGCGACACGCCAAGGAAAACGCACCGGGCTGGGCGCGGCGCCTGGCCGAGGTCGATCCGGACACCATCCATTCGCGCAAGTCGCTGGCCACCCTGCCGGTGCTGCGCAAGAGCGTGCTCGCCGAACTGCAGGAAGCGGATCCACCGTTCGGGGGGCTGATCACGGTCGCGATCAGCGAACTGGGTGCGCTCTACATGTCGCCGGGCCCGGTGTTCGATCCGGAGGCGGCCGACGACGATCCGTTCCGTGCGGCCAGGGCTCTCCACGCCGCAGGCATGCGACGCGGGCACGTGCTGCAGAACTGCTTCGGCTATCACATGACCCCGGGCGCCTGGATGGTCCACCACGCGGCACGCAAGATGGGCTGCGTGGTCATCCCGGCGGGTATCGGGCAGACCGAGCAGCAGCTCGAGCTGGTGCGCCGGTTCCGGCCGGATGCCTACGTCGGCACGCCGTCCTTCCTGCGCATCCTGATCGAGAAGTCGCGGGAACTCGGGACCGACGTCTCGAATCTGAAGCGTGCACTGGTGGGCGCCGAAGCGCTGCCACCGTCCCTGCGGAGCTGGTTCCACGAGCAGGGTGTGGACACCGTGCTGCAGTGGTACGGCACGGCCGACGTGGGTCTGATCGCCTACGAGAGCGAGGCGCTCGAAGGCATGATCCTGGACGAGGACCTGATTCTCGAGATCGTGCGCCCCGGAACCGACGAACCGGTTCCCGACGGCGAGGTCGGAGAGGTTGTCGTCACATCGTTCAACCGCGTCTATCCGTTGATCCGTTTCGGCACCGGTGACATGTCGAAGGTGATCCCCGGCCCTTCGCCCTGCGGACGCACCAATGTCCGCATCGCCGGCTGGATGGGCCGGGCCGACCAGTCCACGAAGGTACGTGGCATGTTCGTGCGGCCGGAGCAGGTTGCGGCCGTGCGCGAACGCTTTCCCGAGATCGGGCGCGCGCGGCTCGTCGTGTCCGGCGAGATGGCCAATGACCAGCTCTGCCTGCGGGCAGAGGTCGACGGATCGCCCGAGGGGCTCGCCGGGCGGCTGGTCGAGGCGGTGCGCGAGATCACCAGGCTCAGGGCCGAGGTGGAGTTGGTGTCGCCCGGCAGCCTGCCCAACGACGGTAAAGTCATCGAGGACGCGCGGACCTACGAGTGACCGTGTCCGCACGGTCGCAGTGTCATCGGTGGCATCATGACGATGCCGGAACACCGTTGAGCTGCCATGGAAATCTTCGACTACGAGAACGTCCTGCTGCTGCCGCGTCGCTGCGCGGTCGGCAGTCGCCGGGAGTGTGATCCCAGCGTGACGCTGGGCGGACACCGGTTCCGCCTGCCGGTGGTTCCGGCGAACATGCGTACGGTGGTGGACGACGGCATCTGCGAATGGCTGGCCGGCCACGGCTACTTCTACATTCATCACCGCTTCGACAACGACTCGCTCGCGTTCGCCAGGCACATGCGCGGGCGCGGCCTGATCGTCTCGTTGTCGGTCGGGGTGCGTGATGCCGACCGCGAACTCGTCGACGTGCTGGCGGCGGAAGGGATCGGTGCGGATTTCATCACGATCGACATCGCGCACGGTCACGCGGATTCGGTCAAGGACATGATCCGGCACATCAAGGCGCGGCTGCCGGGGACCTTCGTCATCGGGGGCAACGTCGGCACGCCCGAGGCCGTCATGGACCTCGAGCGCTGGGGCGCGGATGCCACGAAGGTCGGCATCGGGCCGGGCAAGGTCTGCATCACGCGCATGAAGACCGGGTTCGGTACCGGTGGCTGGCAACTCGCGGCGCTCAAATGGTGCGCCCGCGTGGCGACGAAGCCGGTCATCGCCGACGGCGGCATCCGCGAGCACGGCGACATCGCCAAGTCGGTTCGTTTCGGCGCCACCATGGTCATGATCGGCTCGCTGTTCGCGGGCCACGAGGAATCACCCGGCCAGACCGTGGAGGTCGACGGCCGCCGGTACAAGGAGTACTTCGGATCGGCGTCCGAGCACAACAAGGAGCATCGCAGCTTCATCGAGGGCAAGCGTATCCTCGAGCCGGTGAAGGGGCATCTCGCGGACACGCTGCGCGAGATGGAGGAGGACCTGCAGAGCGCCATCTCCTATGCCGGGGGGCGCTCGCTCACCGACCTGCGGCGGGTGAACTACGTCATCCTGGGCCACGACAACCGTGCCGAGTTCCTATCCTGAGGAGACGCCATGAAGCTGTACGACTTCACGCTTGCCCCCAACCCGCGCCGCGTGCGCATGTTCCTGGCCGAGAAGGGTATTCCGCTGCCGGAGACCGTTCAGGTCAACACGCGTGAGAAGGAACAGTTCGCCGACTGGTTCCTGGCGATCAATCCGCGCGGCACCGTGCCGGTGCTCGAACTGGACGACGGCACCCGGCTGACCGAGTCGATCGCGATCTGCCGATACTTCGAGGAGCTCCATCCGGAACCGTCGCTGATGGGCCGCACCCCGCGCGAGAAGGCGGTGATCGAGCAGTGGAGCCGGCGCATGGAGATCGAGGGCATGGGGCCCGTAGGTGACGCCCTGCGCAACGCCGCGCCCCTGTTCGACGACCGGGCGATCGCCGGGTACGCCAGCGGCATGCCGCAGATCCCGGCACTGGCCGAGCGCGGCCGGCGCTGTTTCGACGATCTCCTGGTGAAGCTGGACGCGCGTCTGGCCGAGAGCCGGTTCATCGCGGGAGACGACTTCTCGCTGGCCGACATCGTCGCGCTGATCGCCATCGATACCGCGAAGCGCGTGGACCTGGTCGTGCCCGAAGCCCTGGTCCACGTGCGCCGATGGGTGGACGAGATGAACGCCAGGCCCAGCGCCCGCGCCTGATCCGGAACCCGAACCCGAACCCGAACTGGAAGGGACAAGGCCGGATCAGGCCCGGCGCACGGCGCCGAGCAGCGCGCCGACCGCCGTGTCGAGCTGGCTTGCGCGCTCCGGATCGGCCAGCCCCCCTTCGGCGTCGAAGGCCTGCTGGGCGCCGCCCACGGCCACGGTCTGCGGGAGCAGCCAGAGCCCGAGATGGGCGAGCATCGCGCGGGTGATCACCGAGCCCCGCAGGCCGCCGACGGCACCCGGGCTGGCCGATACCAGCAGGGTCGGGCGCATGGCGAGGACGGTCTTGCCGGAGGGCTCGCCCTCGGCGCGACCCAGCCGGGTGACCCAGTCCAGCGTGTTCTTGAGCAGCGCGGGCGGGCCGCCGTTGTACTCGGGCGTGGCGATGAGCAGGGCGTCGTGTTCGAGTACGAGCCGGGCGAACCGTGCTGCCGCCTCCGGCACACCGTCGCGGGTCTCGAGATCCCCGTCGTAGATGGGCATGGCGTAGTCGCGCAGATCGGCGAACGTCGCGTGCGCGCCCTGGCGGCCGGCGCTGACGGCGGCGGCGCGCGCCAGCTTCTTGTTGAGGGAGTCCTCGCGCAGACTCGCGGCAAAGCAGAGAATGGTGTCCATGAGGGCTAACATACCGGCAGCCGGCGGGCTGCCACGAATACCCGCCCAACAGAACTGGAGACTTGCGATGTTCCAATCCGATCTGCTCGCGGGCAAGCGCTTCCTGATCACCGGGGGAGGCACGGGTCTGGGTCGCGCCATGGGCGAACACTTCCTGTCGCTCGGTGCCGAGCTGGCCATCTGCGGTCGCCGCAAGGGGGTTCTGGACGAGGCGGCGGCGCAGATGTGCGGCGACCGGCCCGGCCGCGTGAAGACCTACGGACTGGACATCCGGGATGCCCAGGCGGTGGACGCCATGGTCGAGGACCTGTTCGCCACGGGCGGACTCGACGGTCTGGTCAACAATGCGGCGGGCAACTTCATCAGCCCCACCGAGGCGTTGTCGCCACGCGGCTTCGACGCCATTGCGAACATCGTCTTCCACGGCACCTTCTATGTCACGCACGCCGTCGGCCGGCGCTGGATCGAGCAGGCCAGGGCCGCGGGCGGCTGGCAGCCCGGCCAGCCCATGAAGCACGTGATGTCGATCATCGTGACATGGGTGGAGAACGGGGGGCCCTATGTGGTTCCGTCGGCCATGAGCAAGGCGGGTATCGCCACCATGACCCGCTCGCTCGCCACGGAATGGGGGCGCCACGGAATCCGGCTGAACGCCATCGGCCCGGGCGAGATTCCCACGGAAGGCATGAGCAAGCGCCTGAATCCGGGCGAGGAACCGGGGGCGAGGTCGGCCCGGCGCAATCCACAGGGCCGTGCCGGGCAGATGAGCGAACTGCAGAACCTGGCCACCTTCCTGATGTCGGACGGCTGTGACTGGCTCAGCGGTCAGCTCATCCACATGGACGGTGCCGGTTATCTCGCCAACGGAGGCAACTTCTTCGAGCTGCGCGAGTGGAGCGACGACCAGTGGCGCGAGGCGCGTGAGCGCATCGAGGCGCAGAACGCCAAGGACAGGGCGCAGCGCACATGACGGCCGGCGATCCGGAAACCTCAGGGCCGCAGGAGCGTCCCGTGGTCTGGGCCTTCGAGGGCGTCTGCCCGGTCATCGACCCGAGCGCCTATGTGCATCCGTCGGCGGTGCTGATCGGCGACGTGATCGTCGGTCCGCGCTGCTACATCGGCGGCAATGCCGTGCTGCGGGGCGACTTCGGCCGCATCGAACTGCGCGACGAATGCAACGTGCAGGACAACTGCACGGTCCATTCGTTGCCGGACTTCGACTGCGTGCTCGAGCCGCGGGCGCACATCGGGCACGGCGCGATCGTGCACGGGGCCCACATCGGCCGGGATGTCCTCGTCGGCATGAACGCCGTGGTGCTCGACCGGGCCCGGGTCGGTGAGCAGTCGATCCTCGGCGCGATGAGCCTGGTCAAGATCGGCGGCGAGGTGCCGCCGCGCGTGCTCTGGGCGGGTGTCCCGGGTCGCGTCGTGCGCGAACTCTCCGAGCGCGACATCGCCGGCAAGGGCCGTGGCACCGACGGCTATGTGGAGCTGGCGGCGAGATGTCTGGCCGGCCTGGTGCAAGCCGAGCCGCTCGCCGCGCCCGAACCCGACCGCCCCCGCACCCGATGGCCGCGCTGAGCCGCCACCCCCGGGCCGGGCCGGCCCGCGTTTCGTCACCGACACCGTATCCGAGATGGAAGTCGCGTTCACCGAAGAGATCGAATCCCTGAAGCTCGGCGCCGGCGAGGTGTTCCACGGCGAAGGCATCCTGGCGGTCACCAAGGCCCTGTTGCAGTCGGGCGTGTCTTACGTCGGCGGCTACCAGGGTGCGCCGGTATCGCATCTGCTCGATGTGATGGTTCAGGCGCGCGAGCTGATGGACACGCTCGGCGTGCATGTCGAGGCCTGTACCAACGAGGCTTCGGCGGCGGCCATGCTCGGGGCGTCGATCAACTACCCGGTGCGCGGGGCGGTCACCTGGAAATCGATCGTCGGCACCAACGTGGCCGCCGACGCGCTGTCGAACCTCAGTTCGCCCGGCGTGATGGGCGGGGCGCTGATCGTCGTCGGCGAAGACTACGGCGAGGGCGCGAGCGTCATCCAGGAACGCACGCACGCCTACGCGCTGAAATCCTCGATCTGGCTCCTCGACCCGCGCCCCTCGCTGCAGAACATCGTCCGCCTGGTCGAGCAGGGTTTCGAACTGTCCGAGGCGTCGAACACCCCCGTCTTTCTCGAGCTGCGGATCCGGGCCTGTCACGTGCGCGGCTCGTTCGTCTGTCGCGACAACAAGGCTCCCGCGATCTCGACCCGCGAGCCCCTGCGGGCGCCGGCGGGCTTCGACTACGACCGGCTCGCGCATCCGCCGGCGACGTTCGCGCAGGAGAAGCTCAAGGCGGACGTCCGACTGCCGGCAGCGCGCCGGTTCATCGTCGAACGCGGGCTCAACGAGGTCTTCGAGGGCCCGCGCGACGACCTCGGCATCATCGTGCAGGGCGGCCTCTACAACAACCTCGTGCGCGCGTTGCAGCATCTCGATCTCGCCGACGGCTTCGGTCGTCCGCAGGTGCCCGTGCTGTGTCTGAACGTGGTGCACCCGCTCGTACCCGAACAGATCGAGACCTTCTGTCGCGGTCGAACCGTGCTTGTCGTCGAGGAGGGCCAGCCGGAGTACATCGAGCAGGCGGTGTCGAACATGCTGCGCCGGGCGTCGACCGAGTGCCGGCTGTACGGCAAGGACATGCTGCCCATGGCAGGCGAACTCGACACGGAATCCATTCTGCGCGGGCTCGTCGCGTTTCTGGATGCCCGCGAAGGATCCGCATCGGTGGCCGGCGCCCGGGAGACCCTGCAGGCCGTCCAGGTCCGGCGCGAGGACGCCGCGAAGGCCGCGTCGGGGCCGCTGCCGCCGAGGCCGCCGACGTTCTGTGTCGGCTGTCCGGAAAGGCCCGTCTTCGCCGCGCTCAAGCAGGTACGCGAGAGCGTCGGCCCCACGCACATCGCCGCCGACATCGGTTGCCATGCCTTCGCCACCTTCGCGCCTTTCTCCATGGGCAACTCGATCCTCGGCTACGGCATGAGCCTGGCCAGCGCCGCGGGCGTGTCGCCGTTGTCCGGGGCCAGACCCCTGGCCGTCATGGGCGACGGCGGCTTCTGGCACAACGGCCTGCTCTCCGGCGTGACGTCGAACCTGCTGAACAAGGGCGACGGCGTGCTGTTGATCATGAAGAACGGATACACGTCGGCCACCGGCACGCAGGAGGTGATCTCCACGCCGGACGGCAGCCGGCGGCGCCGGGCGCGAGAGGGCAGCGCGACCCATACCGAGCGAACCATCGAGAACACCTTGCGAGGCCTCGGCGTCAGCTGGCTGCGGTCCGTGCACACGTACCGCGTCGCTGAGATGAAGCGTACGCTCACCGAGGCGTTCACGGATCCCGAGCCGGGCCTGAAGGTGATCATCGCGGAAGGCGAATGCCAGCTCGAGCGGCAGCGGCGGCTTCGACCGATGCTGGCCCAGGCGCTCTCCCGCGGAGAGCGCACGGTCAAGACCCGCTTCGGTATCGACGCCAACGTGTGCAGCGGAGATCATGCATGCATTCGGATCTCCGGCTGCCCCGCGCTCGGGGTGGCGGACTCGGGTGATCCGCTCAAGCCCGACCCGGTCGCCAGCGTGTCCGATCAGTGCGTGGGATGCGGTCTCTGCGGTGAGAATGCCCACGCGGCGACGCTCTGCCCGAGCTTCTACCGCAGCGAATGGGTGCGCAATCCGTCCTGGTTCGACCGTCAGCGCGATCGCCTCGCGCGCTGGTTGCGCGATCTGCTCGCCACCGGGCCGAGGGCATCGGTATGAAGCGCGTCGAGGGCGGCGATGTCGCGCCGGTCAAGGTCCTGATTCTGGCGCTCGGCGGCGAGGGCGGCGGCGTGCTCGCACGCTGGTTGGTCGAGGCCGGATTGCGGACAGGGCATGTCGTGCAATCGACCTCCATCCCCGGGGTGGCGCAAAGGACCGGCGCCACCTCCTACTACGTCGAGTGGCTGCCGGTCGATCGCGACCGCCTCGGCGGCCAGGAGCCCGTGCTCTGTCTGTCGCCCATGGCGGGTGATCTCGATCTGCTGGTGTCGTCGGAGCTGCTGGAGGCGGCGCGGGCCGCGGAGCGCGGACTGCCGGATCCGGAGCGGACGCTCGTGCTGGCCTCGCGCTCGCGCGCGCACACCGTGGCGGAGAAATCGGCGCCCGCGGATGGCCGGCTGAGTTCCGAGAGCCTGCTCGCCAAGGTGCGCGCGGCGGCCGGACGGGTCGTGGATTTCGACATGCAGTCGCTTGCGCGTGACGCCGGCACGGTCATTTCGGCCGTGATGTTCGGCGCCATTCACGCCAGTGGCAGACTGTCCCTTTCACGCGGGGTCTGCGAGGACGTGATTCGCGCGGGGACGCGTGGCGTCGAGGCGAGCCTGCGCGGTTTCGAACTCGGCGCCCAGGCGGTCCAGGAGGGGCTGGACGAGGCCCGCGCCGCGAGCGATCGTGCCGAGTCGGCGCGTATCACCGAGGTTCTGGGCCCGCCGTCGACTCCGGAGCCCCCCGGTTCCGTCGTCGGCGACGCCCCGCCGACGGAACCGGGACGGACATCCGGGGTCGCGGGCGCGGACGACGGCCGCCCGGCAGGCCTGGTGCGGATGCTGGCGATCGGCGAGGCCCGGTTGCGCGACTACCAGGACGATGCCTACGCCGCCGTGTTCCGCGACCGCGTCCTCGGGTGGGCGGACGTCGAGCGACAGCACCCGGGTGCCTCGCCGGAGCTGCCGGTTTCGGTCGAGGCTGCGCGTCAGCTTGCGCGCTGGATGGCCTACGAGGATGTGATCCGTGTGGCCGATCTGAAGATCCGGCATCAGCGCTTCACGGACCTCGAGAGCCAGGCGACCGGCGGCGCCGGAGGTGTGGTCCGGACCTGGGACTATCTCAAGCCCGGGGTCGAGGAGATCGTCGCCGTGTTACCCCCGGCCCCGGCGCGGGCGTTGCACCGTCTGGCGGCGCGTCGCGGCTGGCAGGCGCTGGGCCGTGGCCTGCGTCTGGAAACGACCGGCGTCGGCGGCCTGCTGGCGATGCGCCTGCTCGCGGGCATGCGCCGCTGGCGTCGGCGCGGCACCCGCTTCGCGGAGGAGTCGGCCCTGATCGCGCGATGGGCGGATTCCCTGACGGCCGCGCTGCGGGTCGATCACGATCTTGCGGCGGCAATCGCGCAGGCGCCCTCGCTGGTCAAGGGTTACAGCGACACGCACGCCCGTGGCCGGGCGCACTTCCTTCAGGTGCTCGAGCATCGCATCGAGGGTGCGGGCTCCGAGCCACCGGCGCAGCGGGCCGCGGCGATCCGCCGTGCCGTTTCAGCGGCGCGCGCGGATGCCGCCGGGATCGCGCTCGCCGGCGAACTGGGCCTGCCCGCGCCCGAACCCGTCGCACAGCCCATCCGCATCATCCCGCGCCGGCGTCCGCGCGCCGATGTGACATCCTGAGACAGGTCAGACCCATGAATGCGCCCGACAAGGCATGGCAGGGAAGTTTCGACGTACCGTTCACCGTCGAGTTCGGCGAATGCGATCCCGCCGGCATCGTCTTCTTCCCCAACTTCTACCGGTGGTTCGACCGTGCCACGCACGGCATGTGCGCGGCCGCCGGTTACGCCATGCCCGACGTTCGTGCCCACCGCGGATGGGTGGGTTATCCGATCGCCGAGGCCGGCGCCCGTTTTCTGAAACCCGCCACCTTCGACGAAGAGCTCGTCCTGCGCACGAGGGTCAGCGAGTGGCGCCGGAAGGTATTCCTTCTCGAGCATCGCGTGATGCGTGGCGACACGTTGCTCGCGGAGGGATGGCAGACGCGGTTCATCGGCGTGAAGCTGCCGGAGGAGGGCGGACGCCTCGCCGCTCTGGAGATCCCGGATCACTTCCGTGAAGCGGTGGATGCGCTCATGACGGCATCCGGCACAGCCCGCTAGGGCCGCGAACTTCAGATTCACTAACGCCCGGCGATCTCCAGCCGGCCATCCGGGCGGCGCCTGAGCTGTCCTCCGGTCAGCAGGGATTCGACCGCCTCGTCGATGGCCTGACTCAGGCTGCGGCCCATCTTCTCGGCGGCCCGGGCCATGATCCCCGCGTTCTCCAGGAGTGCCTGCAGTTCGTCGCGGCTGGTCGCGTCCAGGGCCAGCATGCGGAACACCACGAGCGCGCGCATCGCGCTGCGGCAATTCCGAACGGGGTCGGCCTGCAGGGCGGCCAGGCGTGCGCGCGCCTCCTCGATCGCCAGGTCCACCTCGGTGAAGCGCGGGCCGTGGCCCGGGAGCACCTGACGCGGTGCGAGTGCGTCGATCACCTTCAGGAGATCCTGCTGCTCGCGAAAGCCCGACTCGTCCACGAGCTCGGGGAAGATGATGCCGAAGCCGTGTCGCCAGAGCGCGTCCGCCGAGATCAGCAGGCGCCGGGCCGGTGCGAAGAAGATGAGGGAGAGCGGATCGTGGCCGGGTGCCGCATGTACTTCCCAACGCAGACCGCCGGCCTCGAACACGTCACCCGGGGCGAGCGCATCGTCGGCGACGAAGCGCGGGCACTCCTGGCCCGTATCGCGATACGTGAGCTGCGTCTCGT
>JAUIAI010000928.1 GCA_030425615.1 Gammaproteobacteria bacterium | reverse complement strand
AAAAACAGGGTGCCGGTGAACTTGCCTGTCCAGCCGAGACGGTAGGCGGCCGCGAGGTTGAGCTGATTCGGCGAGTGGTGCACCGCGTGCGTGGCCCAGAACCAGCGGATCCGATGCGCCGCCCGGTGGTACCAGTAGTAGAAGAACTCCTGGCCCACGAACAGCAGTGCGAACGACCACGCGGTTCCGAGTTCGACGGTGTGGATGCGGTGCTCGTACACGAAAGCGAAGATCGCCGCGAGAAACGGCAGCGGCACCAGGCGCAGCCCGTTGCGCACCAGGGCGTCGAACAGACTGACGCCCGCCGCCCGCCAGTCGTAGGGCTCGCCGCCGGCACGGCGCGACAGCACGACGGCCTCGATGAGCGAGGCGAGGACGACGAACGGAAACGCGAACGCGAGGATCTTGGTCTCGGCAGACATGGCGCGGTCTCGAAGCGAAGGCGTCGGCTAGTATATGAGCCGTCCTCATGTTTTTGGCTCGCGTTTCGCAGCTGGTCGAAACCCCCTGAAAGCCATGGAAAAACAAGACCCTGCGAGACGCACCCCACGCCAGGCGCGTGCCCGCAAGACGGTTTCGTTCATGTTCGAGGCGGCGATCCGAATCCTCGAAGAAGAAGGGCTGGAGGCGCTCAGCACGAACGCCATCGCGGCGCGGGCCGGCGTGAGCATCGGTACGCTCTACCAGTACTTCCCGAACCGCGAGGCCCTGCTCGAGGCCCTGGTACGGCGCGAAATCACCGTCGTGTTCGAAGCACTTGCCCGGCTGCGCGAACAGGCGCCCCCTGCCGAGGCCCCGGAAGAGCATCTGAGAAGAATCGTGAACGCCCTCCTCGGCGCGCTGGACGGACGTCTGCGCGCCCGTCGTGCACTGATCATCGCGATCGTGCGTTCCGGGCAGTTCGAAACCCTGCTGGCCGAAACCGACACCCTGACCGCGGCCCTGCTCGCGCCGGCCGGCGATGCCGGCGAGACCGCCCGGCTGAACGGCTTCGTGCTCAGCCGGGCGGTCGGCGGCGCGATCCGCGGCGCCCTGCTGCGCGACGAAGGGATGCTTCGTGACCCCGCGTTCGAAGCGGCGCTGGTGCGCCTGATCGGTGGATTCCTGGAGCAGCCGGCAGGTGGGCGGCGACGATGACCAAGCGGTGCCCAACAGATCGTGGGGAGTTGGGGGGGTTTCAACAAAGTGTCAGTTCGCGAATGCGATCGGGATCATCAATTCAAGTGATGCAGATCACGACTTGCGAGCCATCTTGACCAGATCGCGTGATTTCAGAAGTGGAGCCTCGTTCAGCGTCGTGGCGACTGCTGCGCTAGCTCAAGGACTGAGCCGATTCCTTGAAGATAATGTCGAGGTCGTTCGCAGTGCTCGTGAAGAAGACCCACGTGCCTCCTACCCACCGTTCAGACCCTGACCTCGCCCACGCCCCGCTCTCAGGTTTCGCCTCCGGCGATCCTGGCCACCTGCTGGACGACCACCTCAGAGCCGTTGGAAATCTCGCGGCCACACTCGCATCCACGCGCGACAAGGCGTTATGCGAAGCTGCCGGGCGTTGGCACGATCTCGGCAAGCGGCGTGAGGGCTTCCAGCGCTACATCCGCCAGCAGAACGGAGTGCAGGCGCACATCG
>JAUIAI010000034.1 GCA_030425615.1 Gammaproteobacteria bacterium | reverse complement strand
GCGCCGGTGCCCAAGGGACGGCCCGGGCCCGTCGCGTTGAAGCGCGCTGCACCGGACGGACCGGCGTTCGTGCCGAAGCGCTTCACGGAACAGATTCAGGAACAACGCAGTCCGGCCCCGGACCGCAGGACTGCAACAGGACGCTAGCGGAGTGCCCCAGATGTCACCGATCCGAACCCCTTCACCCGTGGCCGGTCGCAGCCGGAAACGGCGGGCCGCAGCCTGGCTCGCGGGCCTCGCCGTCCTGGGCGGCTGCGCCGTGTCGCCCGAGCCGATGACGATCGAACAGATCGAGCAGCGGGTGGCCGAGGACCGGCAGCGCATGTACGCGGATCAGGAGCCCATCTCGGGGCTGATGTCCTTCTCGGACGTGGTGGCACGCGTCATGAAGCACAACCTGGACTTCCGGCTGCGCATGATGGAGGCCACGCTGGCCCAGCGTCAGCTCGACGTCGGCAACTGGGACATGTTCCCGAGGTTGATGGCCAACGCGGGCTGGGTGACCCGGAGCAACGACTCCGGCGGGCGCTCGGTCGGCATCGAGAGCGGGCTCGAGACGCTGGTCGCGTCGTCGTCGCAGGAACGCACGCGTACACTCGGCGGGCTGGAGTTCTCCTGGAACCTGCTCGATTTCGGCGTGTCGTATTACAGGGCCCGTTCGCTCGCCGACCAGGCGCTGATCGCCGAAGAACGCAAGCGCAAGGTGTTGCAGAACCTCATGCAGGACACCCGTGCCGCGTACTGGCGTGCGCTCGGTGCGCAGCGACTGGCCGATCGGATGGGCGACCTGATGCGCCGCGCGAACATCGCGCTGGCGCGGGGTCGCCAGATCGAGCAGCAGGGGTTGCTCCCCCAGGCCCAGGCGCTGGCCTACCAGCGGGCGCTGCTCGATTCCACGACCCTGCTGCAGATCCGCCGCCAGGACCTCGAGCTCGCGCGCGCGGAACTGTCTGCCCTGATGAACCTGCCGCCGGGCACGGAGTTCCGTCTAGAGGATCTCGACGAACCCCGCCTGCCGCCGCTGCCGGCCGACATGGGCCGCCTCGAGTCACTGGCGCTCAAACAGCGTCCGGAGTTACGAGAGGAAGACTACCGTCGCCGGATCACGGCGAACGACGCCCGGCGTGCGCTGGCCTCCGTATTGCCGAACCTGTCCTTCGATCTCGGATTGCAGTACGACTCGAACCGCTTCCTCTACAACAACTCGTGGGCGCAGGCCGGGCTGAGGGTGTCGGCGGATCTGTTCCGCATGGCGTCCATCGGTTCGGTGCGACGGGCCAGCGAAGCCCAGGAGGATGTCGACGACGCCCGTCGCATGGCACAGGCCATGGCCGTGCTGACCCAGGTGCGCGTGGCCGCGCTGCGCTACGGCCTGGCACGCGACGAGCTCGGCACGCTGGCCGAGGGCGCAAGGGTCGACAAGCGGCTGGCGGACTTCGCCCGCGCGTCGGCCAGCTCGCGCGTGGATTCGGAACTCGAGCTGATCCGCACCGAGGCGCGGGCGCTGCTGTCCGAGTATCAGCGCCAGATCGCGTATGCGAACGCGCAGGGAGCCTGGGGCCGGCTGTACAACTCGCTCGGCCTGGATCTGACCCCGTCCGCGCCCAACCCGGACCTCGACGCGCTCGCAGCCGCGGTCTCCGATTCGCTCGAACTCTGGCACCGTGGCGTGTTCGCCCGACCGTCCGGCATCGATGATCGCCCAAAGGTATCGCTGCAGCTGAGCGGCGTGGACGGCGAGCTCACCCGGGCGCTGCGTTTCGGTCTGGTCGATGCCCTGCTCGAGAGCGATGTCCACGTGGTCAACGGCGACGGTGCGCCGTACCGGCTGGAGGTATCGCTGATGCTCGAGGACCCCGAAGACGGCGGTGCCGGCGGTGAGCCGACTCGGCTGGGGCGCTGGAGCCTGCGCATGATCGATGTCCTGAGCGGCAGCGTCGTGGGCCGTGCCGACTACGACGAGCGACTCGCAGCGAATGCGCTGGTCGGGCAGATACGCACGCTCTCGGCGCGCGCGCTACAGTCTTCCTCGTCGTTCATCCTCGGCCGGCTCTTCGAGGCGCATCGCGCCCGTGCCGACGATGCCCGTTGACCCCTGCGCAACCGCCTGACACCGGCCAGTTCCGGAATCCGACCGATGCTTTCGTGCCTTAGCCGGCGTGCCGTCGCGGCGGCCGCCGTCCTGATTCTTTCCCAGACCGCCGCGGCCCAGGGCCGGGCGGACTTTCCCCCCGATGCGCCCCGCGTGCTGGTCGTTCCCCCGCAGGAGACCACGCTGGTGGCGCCGGTCTCGGCGACCGTCGAGGACATCGTCTCCGGGCTGGGTGCGCCGTTCAAGGCCGGTGCCACGCTCGTTCGCTTCGACTGCCGGGTTCCCGTGGCGCGGCGCAGGATCGCCGAGGCCGAAGTTGCCGGTGCCGAACAGAACCTGCAGGCCAAGCGCCGGCTGGAGGCCTTGTCCGCGGCCGGCGAGGTCGAGGTCGCACTGGCCGCCACGGCGCTCGACAAGGCCCGTGCGGAGCTGGGGCTCGCCGAGGTCTTCGTTTCGCAGTGCCGTATCCGGGCACCGTTCGCGGGCCGGTTGGTCAAGCAGCACGTCCGACGTCACCAGGGGGTCAAGAGTGGCGACCCTCTGCTCGATGTGGTGGCCTCGGGAAGCCCCAGGCTGCGACTGAACGTGCCCTCGCGCTGGCTCAGCTGGCTGAAGGTGGGGTCGGGCTTCGATGCGCTCATCGACGAGTCCGGCCAGATCGTCCGGGCGAAGGTGCAGGCGATCAATGCGCGGGTGGACGCCGTCAGTCAGTCGATCGAGATCGAGGCCGAGGTCACCGGCGATCCTGCCGGTCTGCTGGCCGGCATGAGCGGCGTGGCCCGGTTCGACCGCCCGCGATGAACGCGCCGCCCGCGCCGCCGCAGGTCACGGCCACGGTCGCGCGGGGCTCGACGGGGGCCGATCTCTGGCGGGTCTATGCCCATCTGCAGGAGCGGGCGCGGGCTGCCGGCACGCTGGCCGAACTCCAGTTTTCGCTGGCCAACGAACCCTGGCAGCTCGTTCACTACCGCCAGGGGTTCGTCTGGTCGTTGAACGGGGGCAGGCCCGTGCTGTGCACGGTTTCCGGCCTGGCCCGGCTCGGCGAGGACTCCCCGTTCAGCGTCTGGCTCGGGCGGCTCGGCCGCTTCCTGCACGAGCGCGCCCGCGGGGATCCCGAACGGAATCCGAGCTTCGTGACCGTGGAGGACGTGCCGGCCCGACTCGCGGACGGCTGGCGGGAGTGGTTACCCGGTCTGCTGTACGTGCAGCCGGTGCTGGCTCCGGATCAACGTCTGCTCGGGCTGGCCGCCTATGCGCTGGATGCCGCGCCGGGCGATGCGGTGCAGGCGCTGATGATGCGCGTGCTCGGTGCGTACGGCCATGCCTGGGCGGCGCTGGCGCCGCGCCGCCGCACGGCCGGAATCCGGCGCTGGATCGGCTGGGCGGTGGCGGCCGCGCTGTGCGCGACCCTGTTCATACCGGTGCGGCTTTCCGTATTGGCACCGGCGGAGATCGTCGGACTGGACGCGGTGGCCCTCGCCGCGCCGATGGACGGCGTCGTCGAGCGGTTCCTGGTTCGACCGAACCAGCGGGTGACGGCCGGCGAGCCCTTGTTCACGCTCGACGACACCACGCTGCGGAACCGGCGCGAGATCGCCGCGCGCCAGCTCGAGGTCGCGCGTGCCGATGCCCTGGCCGCCGAACAACGCGCTTTCGCGAGCGATGCCAGCCGGGCAGAACTCGCCTCCCTGCGGGGCAAGGTCGCGGAGCGCGAGGCCGAGCTGTCGGCGGTGCAGGCGTTGCTCGAACGGGTCCAGGTCCGTTCGCCGGGGGACGGCGTGGTGGTCTTCGGCGACGTCAACGACTGGCAGGGCAAGCCCGTGGTCACCGGCGAGCGCGTCGCCCTGCTGGCCGATCCCGCGAACGCCGGTGTGTTGCTCTGGATGCCGGTCGCGGACGCGATCAACCTCGAGGCCGGCGCCGAGGTCCGGCTGTTCCTCGACGTCGCGCCGTTGTCGCCGCTCGTCGCCCGGGTGTTCGAAACGAGTTATCAGGCCACCGCATCGCCCGAGGGCGTGCAGGCCTACCGGCTGCGCGCGAGATTCGAACCCGGCGCCGGGCGCGATGGTGCGCCCGTGCGCATCGGGCTCAAGGGCACCGCGAAGGTCTACGGCGAACGTGCGCCGCTGGGCTATTACCTCTTTCGCCGTCCGTTGGCCGCGCTGCGCGCGTTCACGGGGCTCTGAGCGGATCCGCGGTCGTGCAATCAGCCGCGCTGCCGCCGCTGCGGGAGGATCTGCGTCTGCTGCCGGCCGCGCCGAACCGGGACGGATCCCCGGCCTGGATGGTCCAGGACCCTGTGGGCAACCGCTTCTTTCGCCTGGGCTGGCTGGAGTTCGAGGTTCTCAGCCGCTGGTCCCTGCGCGACCCCGAGCTGATCGCCCGGGCGATCAACCAGGAAACGCCGTTGCGGGTGGCCGGCGCGCAGGTGGTCCGGGTCGCGGAATTCCTCACCGGGCAACAGCTCGTCACGGCACACGACGCCCGCGGCGTACGCCGTCTGGCACGGTCGGCGGAGCAGGGCAGCCTCGCCCGGCTGCGCTGGCTGCTGCACCACTATCTGTTCTTCAGGATTCCACTCGTTCGCCCGCAGGACTGGCTGGCGGCGGTCGCGCCCTGGTGTGCACCCTTCTACACCCGAGGATTCGCGTTCTTCACGATCGCGGCGACGGTACTCGGTCTGGTACTCGCGATCCGTCAGTGGGACGCCTTCCTCGGGACCTTCACGAATTTCATGTCACCCGCCGGGATCGCGGGCTGGGCGCTCGCGCTGGTCCTGGCCAAGTCCCTTCACGAACTCGGACACGCGATCACCGCCACCCGGTCGGGGGTCCGGGTGGCGCACATGGGGGTGGCCTTCCTGGTGCTCTGGCCCATGCTCTACACGGACACGGGCGAGTCCTGGAAGCTGACGCGGCGAATGGATCGTTTCCGGATCGCCGCCGCCGGCATGGCCGCGGAGTTCGCGCTCGCCGGTTACGCCACGCTGGCCTGGAGCCTGCTGCCCGACGGCCCCGCGCGAAGCGCAGCATTCTTCCTCGCCACAACGAGCTGGATCGTCACGCTGGCGATCAATGCCAGCCCGTTCATGCGCTTCGACGGATACTTCCTGCTGTCCGACGCGCTGGATCTGCCGAATCTGCACGCCCGCAGCTTCGCGCTGGCGCGTGCGGCACTGCGTCGCCGGTTGTTCGGCTGGCGCGAACGCGATCCCGAGCAGTTGCCGCGCGCTCTGCGTCGGTTCCTGGTCGCCTTCGCGTGGCTCACCTGGACCTACCGGCTGGCCGTCTTCGTCGCGATCGCGGTCGCGGTGTACCTGTTCTTCTTCAAGGTCCTGGGGATCGTGCTGTTCGCGGTGGAGATCGCCTGGTTCGTCGGGCGGCCGGTGGCCAGCGAGGCGCAGGTCTGGTGGCGGCGCCGCGGCGAGACCCGCCCCGTCCGCCGGCTCGCGCTCGCGGCGCTGCTGCTCCTCGTTCTGGCGATGCTGCTCGTGCCCTGGCAGCGGCGGATCGCCGCTGAGGCCTGGCTGCATGCCGCCCGGAGCCAGACCCTGTACAGCCCGTTCGCCGCCCGGGTCGTCATGCTGCACGACGGCGGGCGGGTACGGGAGGGTGAACTCCTCGCGGAGCTGGACGCGCCGGAGTTGCGGGCCCGGGTGCGCGGTCTGGAGGCCGGAACGCAGGCGCTGCGCAACGAACTGGCGGGCACCGTCGGCCGGACCGATGGTGCGTGGCGGCGCAACCTGCTGATCGAGAGCCTCGCGCGACAGCAGGCGGCACTCGTCTCCGAGCAGGACGAGCTGGCGCGCCTTCGTCTGAACGCCCCGTTCGCGGGACGCCTGGTGGATCGCGATCCGCAGATCGTCCCCGGTACCTGGGTCAGCGAGCGGCAGCCGATGGCGATACTCGTCGACCCCTCAACCTGGGTGGTCGATGCCTTCGTCGGCCAGGAGTCCGTCGGCGCGGTCAGGGTAGGGGCCGCCGCCAGCTTCTACCGGCTCGGAGACGCGGGTCCGCCGCTGGTGGGCGAGGTCACGGCGGTGGACGGCGTGCGTCTGCGTGAGCTGCCCGACCCGGCACTGGCCGACGTTCGCGGCGGGCGCGTGGCCACCGTGCGCGACGCCGACGGCCGCCTCGCGCCCCGCGACGCGCTCTATCGGGTCCGTATCACCCTGCCGGCCGGGCAGCCGCCGGCCGCTGCCCGCGTCGCGATCGGCCAGGCACACATCGACGGTGAACGGCGCAGCCTGTTCGCCCGCTGGTCGACCCATGCGCTGTCGGTGCTGATCCGCGAAAGCGGGTTCTGAGCGGGCGGGACGCCCTCAGCGGCCCTGCCAGTCCGGCTTGCGCTTCTCGGCGAAGGCCTTCGGGCCTTCCACCGCATCTTCCGAGCTGAACACGCTGTCGATGTACTCGCGCTGCATCGCCCAGAACTCGGCTTCGGTACGGCCCTGCATCTCGCGAATGAGCGCCTTCGATGCCTTGAGTCCGAGCGGAGCGTTCCGGGCGATCTGCTCGGCAAGTTCCAGCGCGGCGGCGAGCGCGTGGCCGGGCTCGGCCAGATCGGTGACCAGCCCGTACTGCTGGGCCAGTTCGGCGCCGATGGGTTTGGCGGTCAATGCCAGCTTCATGGTCAGCCCGTAGGGCAGGGCACGGGGCAGGCGAAGCAGCGCGCCGGCGGCGGCGAACAGACCCACACTGGTTTCGGGGATACCGAACTTCGCGTCCCGGGCGGAAACGATGATGTCGCAGGACATCGCCAGTTCCAGACCGCCCGCAAGCGCGAAGCCCTCCACCGCGGCGATCAGCGGTTTCTCGGCTGCGCGCGCGGTGATGCCGCCGAAACCGCGGTCACCGATCATGGGCATTCCGTCCGACAGAAACGCCTTCAGGTCCATGCCTGCGGAGAATCCGCGGCCGGTACCGGTGAGCACGCCGACCGACAGCGCCGGGTCCGAATCCAGCTGTTCGACCGCCTGCGCGAGTTGTTCGGCCAGCGCCTGGTTGATGGCGTTCATGGCCTCCGGGCGGTTCAGGGTGATGAGCAGCGTGCGACCGCGCACTTCGGTGAGGACTTCGTTGGCCATGTGAAGCTCCGTGGGTTCGACAGAAGGAGCCGATGATAGCCCGCGGCCGATGCCCAGGCGCGGGCCCGACGGGCCGGCTACTTGCGAACCCGCGGTGTCACCCAGTTCGGTGAGGCCGACTCGACCAGACCGCTCTCGTGAATGGCGTTGGCCAGGATGATGGACGCGTTGCCGGGTCCGCCGGCCAGCAGCCAGAGCCGGCCGCTGTCTCCGAGCCGGCGCTCGACGCGTACGTCGAAGGCCTCGAGGCGCTCGCTGAGCGCTTCGAGCGTCATCGACTGCGCGAGCCGGACCACCACGCCGCCGGGCAGGGCCCGGACGGTGCCGGAGCCGTCGGCGTCGACGAACAGGGGGGCGGAGGACTTCGCCACGGCGCGCGCCGCCGGAGCGCTCACGCCCTTGGCGTCCAGCGTGGCGCCGGGCTGTTCGCGTACCGCCCTGCGACGGGCGCCGTCGTACCAGTGGAGCGTGTTCGCGGTGCCGGCCTTGCCGGTGGCAGCCGCGGACACGGCCCCGGTGACGGGCTTGGTGATCATGGGAATGTCGCGGTCGGAGGGATCGGCCGCGTGCACGGGATTGAGGGCCGCGGGCAGCACGACCGCGAGGAGCGCCCGCAGAAGACGCGACCGGACCGCCGCAGCCGTCCCGCGTTGCGCAAACCCGGCGATGGGTGTCTTCGGGCGGGCGGAGGGTCGCGTGTTCATGCTCAGCGTCCGTAGAAGCGAAGCGACCAGCGGTCGAACGTGCCCGTGTCAACCGGCTGCGCGTCCGCGACCCGCAGCGTCCAGTCGCCGGCCGGGTTCTCGTCCAGATGACGGACCAGGCCGAACGGCCAGTCGTCGTAACCGCCGCAGGCATCGGAGCCCGCGGTGCCGGCACAGGCCCGCTCCGTGGCCAGCGGGCTGATGAGTCCGTTGGGGCTTTCGAGTTCTATGCGCAGGTCACCCCCGTAGGTGTGCGTGGCGGAGAACCGCAGTTCGACGAACTCGATCGACGACACCGCGCAACCGGTGACGCTGATGGTGTCGCTGATCGTGGTCACGGTCGGCGACGGGTCGGGCAGGGCGGTATTCGGGGCGCTGGAGAAGGGCCCGCACGACACCAGGCTCTCGCTGCCCCCCACAGAGGTCCAGGTTGCCGCGAGTGCCGTGGCGGCCTCCGCGTCGACGACGCCGAACCCGTACTTCGGGTTGAAGTCGAGGCCGAAGTTCGTCGTCCAGCCGGCGTCGGTGGCGTCGTTGCGGCGGGCGCTGCGCACCAGGACCTGCTGGACGTCACGCCAGGTGAGATCAGGGTTGGTCGAAAGCATCAGCGCCACCACACCGGAAACCATGGGCGTGCTGGCCGATGTGCCCGAGAAATCGTTGCGGTAGTCGTTCTGCACATCGGTGGTGGTGATGCCCACGCTCGTGCCGCTGGACGGGCCGCAGACGAGGATGTTCGCGCCGATCTCCCCGTAGAACGGCTGCCGTCCGCGATTGTCGACCGCGCAGGCGGTGATGATGCCCAGCTTGTTGACGTAGCCGTCGTAGTTCGAGTTCTCCACACGACACACACCGGAACTCGTCTGCGAATAGCAGCCGCCGTTGCCTGCCGGAAAGACGTAGACGGCGCCCTTGCCGCCGCGTCCCCCGGCGAGACCGGACTGGATGGCCGTCGTGAAGCTGCCGTCCGCGGCGTTGAGCTTGCCGTTGTCGGGCGAGCCCCAGGAGTTGTGATAGACGCCGTTGGCCGACAGATCCCGGTTCAGGGCGTCGGCGATATCGGCGTCCAGGCCCGTGGCGAGCGCGTTGTAGCCCACCAGGCCGACCAACGGTGCCACGCCGGAGACACCCAGCGCGTTGTCGCCCCGCGCCGCGATGATGCCGGCCACGGCGGTGCCGTGCTCGTCACCGGTGAAGCAGGGAAGCGGATACGCGCTGCCGAGTCGGTCGGGGCGGTAGTTGTAGCTGGCGCCGGGCACCACGTTGGGGAGCAGGTCGTCGTGCACGACCTCGATCGCGTCGTCGACGACCGCCACGCGCTGATCCGAGGCGCGGGTGGCCGGCCAGACGCCGAACACGTTGATGTCTTCGCCCGGCAGCCCGCCGAACTGGCCGGTGTTCTCCAGGTGCCACTGATTGGCAAGCAACGGATCCGTTCCCGACCCCGAGGTGGGCTCCGGGAGAACGTACTGGAACGAGCAGGCCTTCTCGTTGAGCGCGTCGCCCGTGTCCGTGCCGCCGTCGGGAGTCGATCCGCCGCCGCCGCAGGAGGCAACCGACAGGAGCAGTGCGGCGGCCAGGGCGGTACCGGTGCGGTGCGCGCGACAGGCGGCGATGCTCATGGTCGGGCTGCTGCTCATGCTTCGAGTCTAATCGCAACGCCTGGCAACCGTCGTGGCCTGCTGCCTGCAGGTCTGGCCGTCCATCGGGCGGTCCGTGCCGACCGGCTCCGCGCAGGCCATGACATAGAATCCCTCCGACGTCCCGGTGCACGCCCTTCGCGGCCGTCCCCGCCCTCCAGGATGCCCCGCCCGTCGAATCCGCGCGATCCGCGGCATCCCGTCCAGTCATCCTCAATGCGCTTGAGCGCACCGGTTCCGTATGAAAAGGATCAAATCCCTGCTTGTGGCCAACCGCTCGGAGATCGCGATCCGCGTGATGCGGGCCGCGGCCGAACTCGGCATTCGCACGGTGGCCGTTTTCTCGCATGAAGACCGCTTCGCCCTGCACAGGTTCAAGGCGGACGAGAGCTACCAGGTCGGCGCGGGCAAGAAGCCGCTGCAGGCGTATCTGGACATCGATTCGATCATCGATATCGCACGCCGAGCGAAGGTGGACGCGATCCATCCGGGCTATGGTTTCCTGTCGGAGAACCCCGAGTTCGCCCGGGCCTGTGCTGCCGCGGGAATCGCGTTCATCGGTCCCACGCCCGAGGTGATGACCACGCTGGGCAACAAGGTCTCCGCGCGCCGTGCCGCGGTGGACGCCGGAGTGCCGGTCATGCCCGCCACGGACCCCCTGCCTGCGGACGACGCGGCCTGCAAGGCGCTGGCGGCGGAGATCGGTTACCCCCTGATGCTCAAGGCGAGCTGGGGTGGCGGTGGCCGTGGCATGCGGGTGATCGAGAACGAGCAGTCGCTCGTCGAGAACCTTCCCGTGGCCAGGCGCGAGGCCGGCGCGGCCTTCGGCAACGACGAGGTCTACCTGGAGAAGCTGGTGAGGCGTGCGCGTCACGTCGAGGTCCAGTTGCTCGGTGACACGCACGGCAACCTGGTCCATCTGTTCGAGCGCGACTGCTCGGTGCAGCGGCGCAATCAGAAGGTCGTCGAACGCGCGCCCGCACCGTATCTCGACGAGGCC
>JAUIAI010000927.1 GCA_030425615.1 Gammaproteobacteria bacterium | reverse complement strand
CCTGAAGCTGGCAACGAACACGCCCATGTACGAGCGCATGTCCGAGGACATGGACATCAATTGCGGGGAGATCGTCGACGGCACCTGCACGGTGCAACAGAAGGGTGAGGAGATTTTCCGGCGCTGGCTCAGCCTGGCCTCGAACGAGAAGTCTTTGAGTGAGGAACTGGACGTGGGCAACCACGAGTTCCTGCCCTGGTTCGTCGGCGCCGTCATGTGACGGCTGTCAGGTCGCGCCCCGCGGCGCGACCTGCATGTGCCGGTCGATGACCGCCCCACCGGACCCCCGGAGACCCGACATGGATGACGACATTCGCAAGATGCAGACCCGCTGGCGCGATTTCGTGCCGGCCGAGGCCGACGTCCCCTCACCCGACGACCGGCTGGACCAGGACCGCGAGCAGTGGCGTCAGGAACTGACGCCGGCCGCCTACCGCGTCCTGCGCGAGGAAGGCACTGAACCGGCGGGCACCAGCGAACTCAACGACGAGCATCGTCCGGGCGTGTTCGTCTGCGCAGGCTGCGGGCTGCCGCTGTTCACGTCCGAGATGAAGTTCGACAGCGGCACGGGCTGGCCGAGTTTTTTCACCACGATCCCGGACGTGTTCGAGACCTCGCGCGATTTCAAACTGATTCTGCCCCGCACGGAGTACCACTGCCGGCGTTGCGGCGGACACCATGGGCATGTCTTCAAGGACGGCCCGGCGCCGACGGGACTGCGCTATTGCAACAACGGCGTGGCGCTGCGCTTCGTCCCGCGCGACGAGTAGACCGCGCGACGAGTGCACCCCGCGTGGGCGAGCGGCGCGGCGGCGTGAACCGCCGCCGGGCGAAACCGCCCACCGGCCGGCCGGTGGGCGCCCCGATCCTACTTGGCCAGCGGCCGGTATCGCAGACGCGTGGGACGCGCTCCGTCCTCGCCCAGGCGCGCGAGCTTGTCGTCCTCGTACTCCCGATAGTTCCCGTTGAAGAACGTCCAGGTGGAGTCGCCCTCCGCCGCGAGAATGTGCGTGGCGATACGGTCCAGGAACCACCGATCGTGCGAGATCACCATCACCGAACCGGCGAATTCCAGCAGCGCGTCCTCCAGCGCCCGCAGGGTTTCGACGTCCAGATCGTTCGACGGTTCGTCCAGCAGGAGCACGTTGCCCCCCTTGAGGAGCGTCTTGGCCAGGTGAAGACGGCCGCGCTCCCCGCCTGAAAGGCTACCGACCCGCTTCTGCTGGTCCTGGCCCTTGAAATTGAAGCGGCCAAGATAGGCACGCGACGGCATCTCGAATCGACCCACCGTCAGGATGTCCTGCCCGCCGGAGATCTCCTCCCAGGCGTTGTGGTCGCCCTCCAGCGCCTCACGGGACTGGTCCACGTAGGCGAGCTGCACGGTATTGCCGATCTTGATCTCGCCCGAGTCGGGCTGCTCGGCCCCCGTGATCATACGGAACAGCGTCGACTTGCCAGCCCCGTTCGGCCCGATGATTCCGACGATGGCGCCAGCGGGCACGATGAAACTGAGATCGTCTATGAGCAGACGGTCGCCGAAGCGCTTGGAGACGTTCTTGAACTCGATGACCGAATCACCCAGACGCTCGGCCACGGGAATGAAGATCTCCTGCGTCTCGTTGCGTTTCTGGTAGTCGTATGAGCTCAG
>JAUIAI010000033.1 GCA_030425615.1 Gammaproteobacteria bacterium | reverse complement strand
GATGCGCGGCCACCGCGATCGGTCCCATGCCGGGGCCTCCGCCCCCGTGCGGGATGCAGAACGTCTTGTGAAGGTTCATGTGGCAGACGTCCGCGCCGATGTGCCCCGGGCTGGTGAGGCCGGCCTGCGCGTTCAGATTGGCGCCGTCCATGTAGACCTGTCCGCCCGCCGCGTGCACCTTTGCGCAGACGTCCCGGATCGCGGCCTCGAACACGCCGTGGGTCGACGGGTAGGTGACCATCAGTGCCGCCACCTTCGGGCCGTGCTCGGCGAGTCTGGCGTCGAGATCGGCCAGATCGATGTTGCCGTTTTCGTCGCAGGCCACCACCACGATGCGCAGTCCCATCATCTGGGCCGAGGCCGGATTGGTGCCGTGCGCCGACGACGGGATCAGGCAGACGTCGCGATCGCCCTGGCCCTGCGCCTCGAGGTAGGCCCGGATGGCCAGAAGGCCGGCGTATTCGCCCTGGGCGCCCGAGTTCGGCTGGAACGAGACGGCCGCGAAGCCGGTGATCTCGGCCAGCCACGCGCCGAGCTGCTCGTGCATGCGGGCGTAACCGCGCGCCTGCGCGGCGGGCACGAACGGATGCAGTTCGGCGAACTGCGGCCAGCTCACGGGAGCCATCTCCGCCGCCGCGTTCAGCTTCATCGTGCACGAGCCCAGCGGGATCATCGAATGCACCAGCGAGATGTCACGGTTCTCCAGGCGCTTCAGGTAGCGCATGAACTCCGTTTCGCTGTGATAACGGTTGAACACCGGGTGGGTGAGCACCGCGTCGTCGCGGCGCAGCGCTGCCGGCAGGTTGGCCGGCTCGACGTCCAGCGAGCCGGCCGCCGCTGCGAGCGCCTGGCGGTCACAGGGTTCGCCCGAGAAGATCGCGATCAGATCGGCGACATCGTCGAGCGTGACGGTCTCGTCCAGACTGATGCCCAGCGCGGTGGGTGAGCCGGCGTCGTCGGCGAATACCCGCAGGTTGATGCGCGCCGCCTGGGCGCGCTCCAGGATCCTGGGGGTGTCGCCGCCGGTGTCGAACACCACGGTATCGAAGAACTGCGCATGCCGCGGCGTGCGGCCGAGCGCGGTCAGCCGCGCGGCCAGCAGCCGGGCGAGTGCGTTGACCCGCAGGGCGATGCGCAGGAGCCCGCGCGGGCCGTGATACACGGCATAGAAGCCCGCCATGTTCGCCAGCAGGGCCTGCGCGGTGCAGATGTTGCTCGTGGCCTTGTCGCGCCGGATGTGCTGTTCGCGGGTCTGGAGCGCCATGCGCAGCGCCGGTTTCCCGGCCGCGTCCCGGGACACGCCGATGACCCGGCCCGGCATCATGCGCACGAGCTTCTCGTCGGCCGCCATGAACGCCGCGTGCGGCCCGCCGTAGCCCATGGGCACGCCGAAGCGCTGGGCCGAGCCCACTGCCAGGTCGGCGCCCATCGCGCCCGGGGAGCGCAGCAACAGGGCGGCCAGCGGGTCCGTCCCCACGCACACGCGCCCGCCGGCGTCCTTGATGCGCACGATGAGGGGCGAGAAATCGCGAACCCGGCCTTCCGTGTCGGGCGTCTGCAGGTACGCGCCGAACACCTGGGAGGCATCGAAATCTTCGCCCAGCGCATCCGCGTCGACGACGGCGAGTTCGATGCCCATCCAGTGTGCACGGGTGCCGAGCACGGCCAGCACCTGCGGGTGCACGGACCTGTCCACGAGAAAGCGCGAGGTCTTGTTGCGGGACGCCCGCCGGCAGACCGCCATCGCTTCGGCCGCGGCGGTGGCTTCGTCCAGGAGCGAGGCGTTCGCGATCGGCAGGCCGGTGAGGTCGATCGTCATCTGCTGGAAGTTCAGCAGCGCCTCGAGCCGGCCCTGGGCGACCTCGGCCTGGTAGGGCGTGTAGGCGGTGTACCAGCCCGGGTTCTCCAGCACATTACGACGGATGGGCTCGGGGGTGACCGTGCCGTGGTAGCCGCAGCCGATGTAGCTGCGCCAACGCTCGTTCATGGCCGCGATGTCGCCCAGTTCGGCCAGCGCGCCGGTCTCGTCCACGGGCGCGCAGAGCACCGGCGCGGACGCGAGGCGCAACGGGGCCGGGATCGTCTGCTGGATCAGCGCGTCGCGGGAGTCCACGCCGAGTGCGCTCAGCATCCGGCTCTCGTCGTCGGTGCCCGGGCCGATGTGCCGGGCATGAAAGGACTCCAGGCCGAGCAGGCTTTCCAGCCCGCGACCGACGGGTTCACTCGCTTGCATCATGTGCCTCCGGGCAGGGGCGCGGGCCGGGTCCGATCCGCCCGCGCGGGGGTCAGTCGTTCAGGCCGGCTTCGTAGTCGGCGGCGCTCAGCAGGGCGTCGAGCTGCGCCGGGTCGGCCGGGCGCACGCGCATCAGCCAGCCGTCCCCGAACGCCGACTCGTTCACGGTCTCGGGCGCGTCGGCCAGAGCCGCGTTGATCTCGACGACCTCGCCGTCCACCGGGGCGTAGACGTCCGAAGCCGCCTTGGTGGACTCGACGACGCCGCAGGGTTCGCCGTGGGTGAGGGTGGCGCCCACGTCTGGCAGTTCCACGTAGACGAGTTCGCCGAGCGCCTGCTGGGCGTGGTCGGTGATGCCGATGACGAAGGTGCCGTCGGCTTCGGCGCGGACCCACTCGTGGGACGCGGCATAGCGGAGATTGTCGGGATTGTTCAAGGCGGGCTCCAGAGTCGTACGGGCGCGCAGTGGATGCTGCGCGGGACGGAAAGCGGAGCCCCCTCTGTCCTTGGTGCCTGAGAGATTCGGCGCCGGCGGCGCCTGCTCCTTCGGCGAGGCGCGGCTGCGCCTACTCTCCAGAGAGCCTGTTCGCGGCGGTCCTTTGGCCTGAGAGTTTTCGGGGCGATACACCTTCGGCGCCGGTGACTGCCGCCCCCGCGAACGGGCGGGGACGACCACCGGACTCTCCCGCCGCGAAGCGAAAGGCTGAGGCGAATCGTGCCCCGGGCCCGGGGGTCTGTCAATCGTGCCGAACGCTGTCGAAGGGTCGGGTTCCGTCGGGGATCAAGGGACCCTGCGCCGGGGCACCGCGGCGGTGCGGGCGACGGCTCGTCCGCTCAGGTTCCGGATTCGCCACGCCCGAGCGTGATCAGCCCGATGCCGGCGGCCGCCAGCGCGAACGCCAGCGCATGCGGCCAGCCGAAGTGCTCGCCGAGGAACAGCACGCCCACGGTGGTCGCGGCCAGCGGCATGGCAATGGTGAAGACGCCGCTCTGGCTGGCGGGCACGTGGCGCTGGCCGCTCAGCCAGAGCCAGGTGGAGAACATGCTGGCCGACAGGGAATAGAAGACCAGCAGGGCCCAGAGAGGGGCGCCCAGGGCGGTGAAATCGAACGAGCGCGCCTGCATCGCCGCCAGCGGGGTCATCAGCGCCAGGCCGAACAGGTTGATGATGGCCGAGATGCGTCTCGGCGAAACCGACACGGTGAGCCGTTTGCCCAGGATGACGTAGGTGGCCTCGCAGAACACGCTGGCCAGCACCAGGAGATTGCCGGCCAGGCTCATCCGGCCCGAATCCGCGTCCCTTCCCAGCGTGAGCACGGCCACGCCCGCGACCGCGAGACCCACCGCGAGCCACGTCCGGGCGTCCATGCGCTCGCGCAGGAACACCCACGAGAGCAACGCCACGGCCGCCGGCATGAAGCTCAGGATCAGACCGGCCGCCGATGCCGAGGTCATCGACACGCCGTAGAGCATGCAGATCGAGAACAGGAAGTTGCCGAACAGCGACTGCAGGAAGAGCGTGCCCAGGCGCTGCCGGTCCAGCGGCGCCTCGCCGGGGACGCGCCGCAGCCAGGGAAGCATCGCCGGCGCCGCGATCGCGAAGCGCAGCCACGCCAGCAGGAACACCGGAACGGCCGCGGTCAGCGGCTTGGACAGCGCCACGTAGGACCCCACGAGTGCCATGCCGGCGAACAGGAGGCCGTAGCCGAGGCGGCGGTTCTGCGCCTCGCCGGTGTGCAGCGTGCGGTGCTTGGTGTTCAATCGTCTGCGTCCGGGGGCGGGCCCGGGCGGTTGGCAGGGAAAACGGGAAAGGCCGCAGAATACCGGGTTCGAGCATTCGTCAATCCCGTATCGCCGGAGTCGTCATGTCCGAGCAGGAATCCCCCGTGCACCCGCCGCTCGCGCCGGCCGCCCGGCGCGGCGAGCCCGAGCTGCGCCACGCCGACATCACCGCCGCGCCGCGTGCCGAACAGCGCGACCGCATTCTCGAGCGGCTGCGTGCGATCCTGCCGGAGGGCGCGCTCCTGCATCGTGAGGAAGACACGCGTCCCTACGAGTGCGACGGTCTGGCCGCGTTCCGGCAGCTGCCGATGATGGTCGCGCTGCCCGACACCGAGCAGCAGGTCTGCGACATCCTGAAGGCCTGCGCCGAGCTCGACGTGCCCGTCGTGGCGCGTGGCGCGGGTACCGGCCTCTCCGGTGGCGCCACGCCGCACGCCTCCGGCGTGGTGCTCTCGCTGGCGCGCTTCAACCGCATCGTGTCGATCGACCCGCTGGCGCGTACTGCCGTCGTTCAACCGGGCGTTCGCAACCTGGCCATCTCGGAGGCTGCCGCCCCTTACGGCCTGTACTACGCCCCGGATCCATCGTCGCAGATCGCCTGCTCGATCGGCGGCAACATCGGCGAGAACTCGGGCGGCGTCCACTGCCTGAAGTACGGGCTCACCGTGCACAACGTGTTGTCCGTTCGCGGCTACACCATCGAAGGCGAGTCTTTCACGCTGGGCAGCACCGCGCTCGACGCGCCCGGTCTCGATCTCCTGGCGGTGATGATCGGCTCCGAGGGCATGCTCGGCGTGGTCACGGAGATCACCGTCAAGTTGCTGCCGCGGCCCGTACTCGCGCAGGTCATCATGGCCTCGTTCGACGACGTGCTCAAGGCCGGCAACGCCGTGGCGGACATCATCGCGGGCGGCATCATTCCGGCCGGTCTCGAGATGATGGATCGCAAGACGACCCAGGCCGTTGAGCCCTTCGTCCAGGCGGGTTACGACCTGGAGGCCGAGGCCATCCTGCTGGCCGAATCGGACGGCACGCCCGAGGAGGTCGCCGACGAAATCGAACGCATGAAGGCCGTGCTCGAGGCGGCCGGCGCCACGGCGCTGGCGGTCTCCAGGAACGAAGCGGAGCGGTTGCGGTTCTGGTCGGGGCGCAAGAACGCGTTCCCGGCGGCCGGTCGCATCTCGCCGGACTACTACTGCATGGACGGCACCATCCCGCGCAAGAACCTCGGGCCCATGCTGGTCGACATCGCGAACATGGAACACAAGTACCAGTTGCGATGCATGAACGTCTTCCACGCGGGCGACGGCAATCTTCACCCGCTGATCCTCTTCGATGCCAACGACCCGTCGCAGTGGGAGCGCGCCGAGGCCTTCGGCACCGACATTCTCGAAACCTGTGTGGCCTACGGCGGAACGGTCACCGGTGAGCACGGCGTTGGGATCGAGAAGATCAATTCGATGTGCGTGCAGTTCTCGGACGCGGAGCGTGCCGCCTTCTTCGCCGTCAAGCGCGCGTTCGACCCGGCCGGCCTGCTGAACCCGGGCAAGGCGATCCCGACGCTGTCGCGCTGCGCGGAGTTCGGCAAGATGCACATCCATCACGGCAAGCTGCCGTTCGCGGACCTGCCAAGATTCTGACCACGCGTCGCGGCGCACGCCGCGCGACCGGAACCCGATCGATGACCGACGACCCGAACGATCCCGCGCTGCTCGCGATTCGAGAGCGAATCCGTGAGGCGAGTGCCGCCCGAACGCCGCTGGCCATCACCGGCGGCGGGACCAAGGCGTTCTACGGGGAGCCCCTGAGGGGCGAACCGCTGGAGATCCGGGGTTATGCCGGCATCGTCAGCTACGAGCCGACCGAACTCGTGATCACGGCGCGTGCCGGCACGCCGATGGCTGAGATCCAGGAGGCGCTCGCGTCGCGCGGCCAGTGGCTCGCCTGTGAACCGCCGGCCTTCGGCCCGGGCGGTACGGTCGGGGGCATGGTGGCAACCGGCCTGTCAGGCCCGGGCCGTGCGAGCCTCGGCTCGGTGCGCGATTTCGTGCTCGGCGCGAAGATGATCGACGCGCACGGCGAATGGCTGTCCTTCGGGGGCCAGGTCATGAAGAACGTGGCCGGCTACGACGTCGCGCGGCTGCTCTGCGGCTCGCTGGGCATCCTCGGCCCGATCGTCGAGGTCTCGCTCAAGGTGCTGCCGGTGCCGGCGTGTACGAGTTCCTGGGTGTTCGAATCCGAACCCACTGCCGCGGTGCGCCTGTTCAACGAACTCGCGGGGCGGCCGCTGCCGATCACGGCAACGGCCTGGACGCAGGGGCGCGCCCACGTGCGCCTGGCCGGCGCGGAACCCGGCGTGCGCGCGGCCGAGCGCGATCTGCGCGAGCATCACGGCGCCCAGCCGCTGGAGCCGGAGTTCTGGACCGCTCTGCGCGATCACACCCTGGCCCCGCTGGCTCCGCACGAACCCGGCGGGCGCCCGCTCTGGCGCCTGTCCGTGCCGTCCAGCGTGCCGTCCATGCCTCTGGCCGGAGACTGGGTGATCGAATGGGGCGGGGCGCTTCGCTGGCTGCGCACGGATGCGCCGGCCGATGCCGTGCGCGCCGCCGCCCGGGCGGCGGGCGGCAGCGCCTGCCGGTTCCGGGGCGCCGGGGAAGAGCCGGTATTCGAGCCGCTGGCCGACGTGCTCGGCAAGATACACAGACGCCTGAAGGCGGAGTTCGATCCGCTCGGGCTGTTCAATCCCGGTCGTCTGATCCCGGGGCTCTGAGAACCGTTCATGGAAACCCATCTCGCCGACTGGCTTCGGGGCACACCCGAGGGTGACACCGCCGAGGCCATCCTGCGCAAGTGCGTGCATTGCGGCTTCTGCACGGCCACCTGTCCGACCTACCAATTGCTGGGCGACGAACTCGACGGCCCGCGCGGTCGCATCTACCTGATCAAGCAGGTCGTGGAAGGCGCCGCGCCGACGGCGGCGACCCAGACGCATCTGGACCGCTGCCTCACCTGCCGCAACTGCGAGAGCACCTGTCCGTCGGGGGTGGACTACGGCCACCTGGTGGACATCGGCCGTCAGCTCGTGGACGAGCGCGTGCAACGTCCCCTGGCGCAGCGCGCCCTTCGGACCGCCCTGCGCGAAGGGCTGACCCGGCGCTGGCTGTTCGACCCGGCCATGGCCGTCGGCCAGACCGTGCGTCCGCTGATGCCCGATGCCCTGCGGCGCAAGGTACCGGTGCGAAAGAACGCCGGCGCCTGGCCCCGCAACACCCATGCGCGCAAGATGCTCATGCTCAACGGCTGTGTGCAGCCGGCGATGATGCCCGGCATCGACGCGGCCACCGCCCGGGTGCTCGATCGCCTCGGTATCCAGGTCGTGCTCGAGAAGCGCGGAGGATGCTGCGGCGCGATCAGGCACCATCTCGACGATCACGAAGGAGCGCTCGACGACGCGCGCCGCAACATCGACGCCTGGTGGCCGCACCTCGAGGCGGGCGCGGAGTGCGTGATCATGAACGCCTCGGGTTGCGGGGCGATGGTCAAGGACTATGCCCATCTGCTGCGCAACGATCCCGCATACGCGGACAAGGCGGCCCGGGTGGCCGGGCTCACGCGCGATCTCGCCGAGGTGTTGCCCGACATGCTCGGGCAGATTCGTGAGCAGGTGCGCACCGTCGACGACGTTCCCACGGTCTTTCATCCGCCCTGCACGCTGCAGCACGGACAGCAGGTGCGCGGTCGCGTCGAGGCGCTGCTGGGCGGCCTCGGCGTTGCCGTGGTGCCCGCCGACGAGGCGCACCTCTGCTGCGGGTCGGCGGGCACGTATTCGGTGACCCAGCCGGAGCTGTCGCTGCGGCTGCGCCAGCGCAAGCTCAAGGGACTCGGTGCGCACGGCGCGAGGCGGATCCTGTCGGCCAACATCGGTTGCCTCACGCACCTGCAGAGCGGAACCGACCTGCCCGTGCGCCACTGGATCGAATGGCTCGACGAGGTCATGGCATGAGCGGCCCCGCCGGACGGCTCGCCGCCGGCCGGCTCGCGCTGGTCGTCGGCCTGCTGCTGCCCCTCGGGGGTTTTGCTCAGGAACCCGCGGCGTCTTCGACCGCGCCATCGACGGCTGCCCCCGCTGATCCCGGCGCCCGTGTCGGGACGCCCGGCCCGACCGGCCACGACGACCCCGAACTCGCCGCGTTCGCGACCCGGCTGGACCCCCTGGTGGCGCGGCTCGAACGCCTTGCCGGGGACACCGGCGCTGCCGGCGTGCTCGCCGTGGGTCTGGCCGATCGCCCGGTTCGAATCGCCGCGTTCGGCCGGTTCTCGGCTCAGGCGGACACACCCATGGCCGAAGACGCGCTGTTCGCGCTGGACACGCTGACCCAGCCGTTCGTCGCGGCGGCCGCGCTGATGCTGCAGGAGCGGGGCGGCTGGCTGCTCGAGGACCGGCTGGCAGACCACGTGCCGGCGTTCTCGCACAGCGACATCCGGCTGGTGGATCTGCTGCTGCAAAGCGCCGGTCTGCCCGCCGACCTCGCGGGCAATGCCCGCTGGCGCAACCCCGAGGCCCCCACGTTCGATCACGGCCTCGGCGTCGCCCGCAATCTCTCCGGAGAGTCCTTCGTCCGGCTGCTGGCCCGCGCGAAGCCCGAGTACGCGCCCGGCCAGATCACCCGGCCGGGCTTCGACTACGACCTGCTGGGTCTCGCGCTGTCCGCGAGTTCGGGGCAGCCGCTCGGGACATGGCTGCTGGGCGAGTTGTTCGTGCCTCTGGAGCTCTGGGACCTCGGCTTTCACCTCGACGGTGACCGGGTGAAACGCTTCGTCGCGCCGCCGCACGAACGGGCAGGCGACGAGCGTGCCTGGCGCGAGCCGCAGGACGTGCTCGGCTTCGACTGCGGCAGCGCCTGTCTGGTCGGGACCGCGGCCGACACCCTGCGTTTCGCGCAATGGCTGCTGGTGGGCGGTGCGCTCGGGGAGCGTCGCCTGCTCTCGCGCGAGAGCATCGAGCTGATGACGCGGGACCAGCTGCGTGGCCGGGTCGAGAACCGGATCGGTCTGCCCGGGCTGCCCGCTTCGGTCGGGGGCTCGCGGGCCGGCTACGGCTTCGGTGTCGGCACGGTCGGCCCGCAGGGGCTGCCGACGCTGCCGGGCAACTATGGTGCCTACGGCGTGTCGAGCCCGCTGGGCCACCTTCTGTGGGTGGACCCCGCCAGTTCGCTGGTGGTCGTGTTGCTGGCCCGCACTCCGGACGCTGCCACGGCCGGGCGTGCCGCGCGCCTGACCCAGGCCATGGTTTACGGCGCGCGCCCCTGATCCGCCGGTTTGCTCGCCACGGTGGCGGGTGAGGCCCCGGCCCGCGAGGTTCTTTCTCGAGCGCTTTGGGAGACGAGATGACATCCGCAGATGAAACCCAACCCCTGGCCCTGATCGCCGGTGTCGGCGACGGGCTCTCGGCAAGCCTGGCGCGGCGCCTGCGTGCCGCCGGCTACCGGCTGGCCCTCGCCGCTCGCGACACCGCCAAGCTGGCGGATCTGGAGCGGGAGACCGGGGCCCGTCTCGTCGCCTGCGACACCCGCCAGCCCCAGGCCGTGGCCGATCTGTTCGCCGCCCTGGACGGGCCGCTCAGGGTGGCCGTCTACAACCCGTCGGCACGGGTGCGGGGGCCCATCACCGAGGTCGACGTCGAGGCCGTCCGGCAGGCTGTCGAGGTCACCGCCTTCGGTGCGTTCCTGTTCGGCCAGCAGGCCGCGCGTCGGATGCTCGGACTCGAACCCGACGAGCGGGGGACCCGCGGCACCATCCTGTTCACCGGGGCGTCGGCCGGAGACAAGGGCTTCGCTCAGTCCGCCTCGTTCGCCATGGGCAAGTTCGCCCAGCGCGGGCTCGCACAGTCCATGTCACGTGAGCTGCATCCGCAGGGCGTGCACGTCGCCTGGATCAATATCGACGGCGGCATCCGCAGCGCGGCGCGACCCGTGCCGGCCGACGCCCCGGATTCGCTGCTCGACCCCGACGCGATCGCACAGACCTATCTGGATCTGGTGGCGCAGCACCGCTCGGCATGGAGTCATGAGATCGCCGTTCGTCCCTGGGTCGAACGCTTCTGAACAACCGGAGATCCGATGATGTCGCAATCCGTATCGAACGAGTTCCTCGATGCCTTCGCCGAGGCCTGGTCGCGCCACGACGCCGACGCCATCGTCGCCATGATGACGCCCGACTGCGTGATGTGCCTGTCGGCGGGGCCGACCGCCGAAGGCAGCCGTCATGAGGGCAGGGATGCCGTCAAGGCCGCCGCCGAGGCTCTCTTCGAGCGCTTCCCGGACGCACGGTGGACGAATCCGCGTCACTTCGTCGCCGGTGACCGCGGGGTCAGCGAGTGGCTGTTCGTGGCCACGACCCGGGAGGGGCAGCGTGTCCAGACGAACGGCTGTGACGTGTTCACTTTCCGGGATGGCCTGATCGCCGTGAAGGATTCGTATCGCAAGAACGTAAGCTAGACCGTTTGCTGGACGACGAACGCGGGGTCAGTCCGAGCCGCATGGTGCGGGTCGGCGTTCACCGCATCGGTCCACTCCGGGAGTTGCCATGTCTTTGCAGGATGATCTGGACGCTTTCAAGGCGGCGTGGGTCGAGCGCGTCGGGCC
>JAUIAI010000032.1 GCA_030425615.1 Gammaproteobacteria bacterium | reverse complement strand
CGGGCGAGAGCATCGCGCCCGGCGAGCCGCTGGTCCGCATCGAGAATCTGTCCATGCGGTTCACCACGCGGGCAGCGGTGCTGAAACGCAACCGGCTCTATCTGGATGCGGTCAAGGACGTCTCGTTCGAGATCCGCGCGGGTGAGGTCTTCGGCCTGGTGGGCGAGAGTGGCTCCGGCAAGTCCACGATCGCACGTCTGATCACGGGCATCCACACGCCCAGCGGCGGCAAGGTGTTCTTCGCCGGCACCGAGCTCACGGCGCTGAAGCGACGCGCGGATGCCGCGCCCTGGCGGCGTCAGATGCAGATGATCTTCCAGGATCCGTTCTCTTCGCTGAACGGGCGCATGCGGGTGCGTGACATCGTGGCCGAGCCCATCCACTTCCACGGACTCGCCAGGAGCCGTGGCGAAGCCGCCCGCATCGTGGACGAACTGCTCGACGTGGTGGGCCTGGGGGCCGCCGCGGCCAAGCGCTTCCCGCACGAGTTCTCGGGCGGCCAGCGGCAACGCATCTCGATCGCCCGGGCGCTTGCCACCCGGCCGCGCTTCCTGCTCTGCGACGAACCCACTTCCGCACTGGACGTCTCCATCCAGGCACAGATCCTCAACCTGCTCAAGGATCTTCAGGAGGAACTCGGGCTGACCATGCTGTTCATCAGCCACGACCTGCCCGTGATCCGTCAAGTCTGTGACCGGATCGGCGTCATGCGCAACGGTCGCCTGCTCGAGGTGGCGGAGGCGGAGACCCTGTTCACCTCGCCGCAGCACGAATACAGCCGCCATCTGCTGGATCTCATGCCCAAGCTGGGTTCGCTGCGGGCGGCTGCGTGAGCGGGCCGCGCTGCGTTTCGACTCTTCCGCGAAGCGACCGCGATGCGCGTATACGGTGACCGGCTCTCCGGCAACTGCTACAAGATCCAGCTGCTCTTGCATCACCTGGGCACGGCTCACGAGTGGGTCGACGTCGACATCCTCAGGGGTGACACGCGCACCGAGCGCTTTCTCGCGTTGAATGCCAACGGCAAGATCCCCGTGCTCGAGCTCGACGACGGCCGGGTCCTGCCGGAGTCGAACGCGATCCTGAACTACCTGGCCGACGGCACCGACTTCCTCCCGGACGATGCCTGGGCGCGTGCGCAAGTGCTCGCCTGGCAGTTCTTCGAGCAGTACAGTCACGAGCCGGCGGTGGCCGTCGCCCGTTTCATCGTGCGGTACCAGGGCACGCCCGAAGCGCGGCGTGAAGAACTCGCGCGCTGCCAGGCCAGGGCGAAAGATGCCCTGCTCGTGATGGAGCGGCACCTGGCGGGGCACGAATTCTTCGTCGGCGGGCGAATGACCATTGCGGACTTCTCTTTGTACGCCTATACGCACGTGGCTCACGAGGGCGGCGTGACGCTCGAAGCGTACCCGGCCATCCGTGCGTGGCTGGACCGCGTGGCCGGACATCCCCGCCACAGTGTCATGGCGGAAGGCGGTGCGTGAGACCGCGGCACGCGGCGGCCGTGGCCGTCACGTGCGCGCTCAGTTTTCGATCATCGAGGGTACGACGTCGTAGGTCAGGGTGGCCGTGGCGCGACCCCGCGGCTCGCGTAGGACCGCACGGTGCGTTCCGTCCAGGACCACTCGGATGCGCCAGCCGGGGGGCAACACCCGGGAGCCGGCCGGAAGGGTTTCGGCCAGCCAGGCGAGGCCGGCATCCGGCGCGCGGATCAGCGAGAGGGTCTCGAGGAGCGTGAGCTTGCGCCAGTGCTCGCCTCCGGGCCGCCCGGCGGCCACCACGTCGAGGAAGCGGCTCACCTCGGCGGCGTAGGGCGCCTGCTCCGGAACGTCGCGTCCGTTCGAGTAGACCGCGTCGGCGACCAGCCGGATCGTGCGATCCCTGGGCGGGAGGATCGACCACTGATCCAGCAGTGCGAACACTGTGCGGCGCAGACAGATCTCGAGGTGTCCGCCGGCCAGCAGGACGGTGTCCGTGTCGATTCCGGCGGTGAGTTCTCCGCCCTCCGAGAACCACCAGGCCGTCGGTCGGCAGTCGTCGGCGAAGTACGTCGCCGGCGGGCTGTCGTCGGCCAGGTAGATCACCGGCAGGCGGGCCAGGCGCGCGTGGCCGACCAGGGCGTCGAGCCCGCGCTTCGTGGCAAGCCGGGCATCGTACATGGACGTCGCGTGCGTGACGACGAGCGCGGCAGGCCCGCGCAGCAACGTGCCCTCGGGCGGCCGGGTGAACTCGATCGGCGGGCAGTGCGCGCGGGCCAGCGCAGCCGGCGTGCCCAAACCCAGGGCGGCCATCGCTTCGAGCAATCGGCGGCGGGCGGGGACCCCCGGGCCGGACTGCCGCGGAACCGGGGCAGCGCCGGGTCGTCGGTTCGTTCGAGTCGCGCGGGACCCGGGGTCGTCATCGAACATAGGCAGTTCCGTTCACCAATCGATGCAGGATCGGAGCGCCAACGGTCGTCGGGCAGGAATCCGAAGGCGGGTACCGGCAAGAGCCCACGTTTCCCGACACCCGCGCGCCGGTGTCGGGCCGGCTGACAGGGTTGGCGGGGGGCGGATCATAGCGCACAATGCGCGGCCCGGCGTGGCTCGAACGAAGCGCCGTGGCTATGGAGGAGTCGACGACCATGACCGAGAATGACACGGCCGGCGCGCCGCCGTCCCATGTCCCCGATGTTGACGATCTGGCGCTTTACCGGGCCTTTCGCGAGGGCGCGCTGCAGCCTTCGGAGTTCGATCACCGCGCGCATCTGCGGGTGGCCTACTGTCTGCTTTGCCAGAGCGGATTCGATTCGGCGGTCGGTGAGATGCGCGAGTCGCTGCGGGCGTTTCTCGAGACCCACTGTATCGAACCGGACGCCAAGTACCACGCCACGCTCACGCTCGCCTGGATGAGTGCCGTGCGGCTGTTCATCGAGCGCTCGCCCGCGACGAGCTCGTCGCGAGAGTTCCTGCGGGCCAATCCCCGGCTGCTGGACGCCGGCCTGATGGGTGTGCACTACAGCCCAGGGAGACTGTTCAGCGACGAGGCGCGGGCAAGTTTCGTCGCGCCCGATCGCGCACCCCTGCCGGTCTTCGCCTGATGCTGGAACTGCGCCCCAACTGCGAGTGGTGTGACCGGGATTTGCCGCCGGCATCCGATGCCGCCAGGATCTGTTCCTACGAGTGCACGTTCTGCGCCGATTGCGTGCGGGTTCATCTGCGCAACGTCTGCCCGAATTGCGGCGGTGGATTCGCGCCGCGTCCCGTGCGGCCCCGGGCGGCGCGTCGCCCGGGGGTCGGGCTCGAGCACCACGCGGCCGGCACGCAGCGACGCCATCTCAAGCATTCCGAGGCCGACATCGAGCGATTCGTGCAAACCGTGGCGGACATCCCGCCCGAAGAGCGCTGAGCACGACGCGGGCAGCGGGCATGGCCCGCCATGCTCAGACCGAGGGCGCTTCGCCGCGCTCGTAGACGAGGTTCGCACGGCCCACGATCAGTGGGTCGACCGGGCCGATGCGTTCGATGTCCTTGCCCTGATACGGCATCTTGTGCAGTAGGTAGCGCATCGCGTTGAGCCGCGCGCGCTTCTTGCAATCGGACTTGATCACGATCCACGGGGCGTCGGCCGTGTCCGTGTGGAAGAACATGGCCTCCTTGGCGCGTGTGTAGTCCTCCCACTTGTCGAGCGAGGCCAGATCCACCGGGCTGAGCTTCCACTGTTTCAGCGGATGCACGCGACGGGCCTTGAATCGCCGGCGCTGTTCGTCCTGGCTGACCGAGAACCAGAACTTGAACAGCTGTGTGCCGCTGTGCACGAGATGGCGTTCGAACTCCGGCGCCTGGCGGAAGAACTCGATGTACTCGTCTTCCGAGCAGAAGCCCATGACCCGTTCGACGCCGGCACGGTTGTACCAGGAGCGATCGAACATCACCATTTCGCCGGACGTGGGCAGGTGCTCGACGTAGCGCTGGAAGTACCACTGGCCGCGCTCGGTCTCGGTCGGTTTCTCGAGTGCCACCACACGCGCGCCGCGAGGATTCAGGTGTTCCATGAAGCGCTTGATCGCACCTCCCTTGCCCGCGGCGTCGCGCCCCTCGAACAGCACGATGACGCGGCGCTGGTTCTCCTTGACCCAGGCCTGCAGCTTGAGCAACTCGACCTGCAACTCGTACTTCTGCGCCTCGTAGCGGCGGCGGGACATCCGGTTGCGATAAGGGTAGGCACCGTCCCGCCAGTCCGGATTCAGCTCCTCATCGGGATCTGCGCGCCCACGCCGGCCGCGCCTTCCGACCTTGTTCTGCAGGACGTCGCGCACGAGCGCCAGGTCATCCGAGGAGGCATCGTCCAGCAGGGCGTCGATGGCCTGCCGGTGGTCTTCGTCATCCGGTGCGCCGCCGCCCACGTCCGCCAGCACCGACGCGCGGGACTCCGCGGTGCGTGCCGTCGCGTGCGCCACGGCCGCGTCGCGAGCCTGATCCGCGGTTTCCGGCGGTGCGCTGTCGACACGCTCTACCGGGTCGCGAAGTTCGGTGATCTGGCGGGAAGAGGGGGTGCTCACGGGGACTCCTTTTCGTGCGGGGCCACAACCCTACCGGCTCCATGGTTTTCATCGCCCGCTCATTTTCACGCTGTGTGGACCCAGGGCGCAAGCTCCGATGCCGGGCGGTATCATGAGCCTACGAACGGCTGTTCCAGGGCGCCCTGCGGTCTCGGGCCCGACGAACTGGTGCGCGAGCCGTGCATTCGCAACAAGGCCGACACATGAACGATCAGGACACCGCGGCCCGCTGGGGGGCCGCGCTCGAGACCGTAACGCTCGGCGACATTTCGCTCCGTGTCGCACTGGCGGGCGAGGGCCCGCTGGTGCTCCTGGTCCACGGGTTTCCCGAGAGCTGGTACTCCTGGCGGCACCAGTTCCGTGCGCTGGCCGGTGCCGGCTACCGGGTGGCCGCGCCCGATGTCCGGGGCTACGGCGGCTCGTCGAGACCCTGGCCGGTGCAGGCCTACGACATGGAGTCCCTGACCGGAGACATGCGCGGCCTCGCGGACGCGCTCTCTCCCGACGAGCCGGTGGTCATCGTCGGTCACGACTGGGGTGGCCCCATCGCGTGGAACACGGCCTGGCTTCATCCGGGGCGCTTCCGCGCCGTGGCCGGGCTGTCCGTCCCGCACGTGGCACCCGGAAACCTGCCGGGCATCGAGATCTTCCGAAAGGTGTTCACCGACCGCGGCAAGTTCTTCTACATGGTCTACTTCCAGGACGAAGGGGTGGCCGAGGCGGAGCTCGAGGCCGACTGCGCCCGGTCCATCCGTTTGTTCTACACCAGCATCGCCGGTGATGCCGGGCAGGGCGCCTGGCCCACGAACAAGCCGCACGGAGCGCGTCTTCTCGACGGTGTGGCCGAGCCGGTCATGCCGCGCCCCTGGTTCACCGAGGAAGATCTGGCCTTCGTCGCCGGCCAGTTCGCGGAAAGCGGCTTCCGGGGTCCGTTGAACCGTTATCGCAATTTCGAGCGCGACCATGCCTGGCTGAGAGCCCGGGGCGATTCGGTGATTCATCAGCCCAGCCTCTACATCACGGGAGACCGCGACCCGGTCTCGGCCATGTATCCGTCCGGGCCGGTCGAATCGATGCGTCCGTTCGTGCGTGATCTGCGCGCGGCCCATGTTCTGCCCGGCTGCGGCCATTGGACGCAGCAGGAGCGCCCGGACGAGGTGAACGAGCACCTGGTCCGGTGGCTCGGCGAGCTGGGATGAGCGAGTTCGCCGATCATGTCGCCGAGATTCTTCACGAATTCGGCGGGGTGCAGATCAGACGCATGTTCGGCGGACAGGGTCTGTTTCGCGACGGGCTGATGTTCGCGCTGATCGCGGACGACGTGCTGTATCTGAAGGCCGATGCCCGGACCGTTGCGCGGTTCGAGGCCCAGGGCCTCGAACCTTTCGCTTACACCCGTGGCGGCAAACGGGCGCAGCTCTCCTACTATCGCGCTCCGGACGCGTTCTTCGAAGACGCGGTGCTGGCGCGCGAGTGGGCGGCCCAGGCCTTCGAGGTGGCGCTGCGCGCGCACAGTCAACCCGGGTCGCCGCGAAAGCGCCCGCGCAGGAAAGCAGCATGATTCCAGGAGGTGACGGATGACACGACCGATCGAGCGGGCATTGCAGGGCTGGCATGCCGTCGTCGAAACTCAGGACCCCGCCGCACTGTCGGCGCTGCTCGCCGACGACGTGGTCTTCGTGTCGCCCGTGGTCCATACCCCTCAGCGTGGCCGGGCCGTGACCCAGGCGTATCTGGCCGCCGCGCTCAAGGTGTTCGGCCAGCCCTCGTTCCGCTATCTCGACGAGATCGTGGGCGAACGGCGGGCCGTGCTGGAGTTCGCACTCGAACTCGACGGGGTCGAGATCAACGGGGTGGACATGATCACCGCCGACGAGAGCGGCCGCATCGTCGAATTCAAGGTCATGATCAGACCGTTGCAGGCGATCAATCTGATCCATCGCATGATGGGCGAGCGTCTGCAGCGCAGCGGGTGACGAACCTGCGCGGCGGGCGTTCCGGCGGCCTCGTGCTGTCGTCCGCGCGCGCATCCGAATGCCCGTCCCTGACGGCACTGGCGCTCCGTTCCAAGGCTTCCTGGGGCTACGACGACGCCTTCATGAGGGCCTGCCGGCAGGAACTCGTCGTCGATTCCGCCGACCTGGCCGATCCCGCCGTCTGGAGCGTCGTCGCACGGTCCGGCGAAACGCCGGTGGGCTTTGCGCTCGTACGCTTCCGTGCCGGCCAGGAAGCAGAACTCGAGGCCATGTTCGTGGCCCCGGAGCGGCATCGTGAGGGTATTGGGCGGCGGCTGATCAGTGCGGTGCTGGCCGCGTGCGCCCGGCGCTCCGTTCCGGTTCTCGAGATCCAGAGCGACCCTTTTGCGGCCCCCTTCTACCGCGCGCTCGGCGCGCGCGATGCCTGCGAACTCGAGTCCCTGAGCATCCCCGGGCGCATGCTGCCGCTGCTGCGGCTGACCGTGCCCTGACGGTCCTTCGCAGAAGCCGCGCGGCGAAACAGAAGCCGTGCGGAAAAAAAAGGCCGCCCGGCGCTCTCGCGACGGGCGGCCTCGCGGCTCGGGCCTCTGATCAGATACCCAGCACGTTGTTACGCTTGAGCGAGTAGCTGATGTCCGACAGCTTCAGCCAGCCGGCCACCTGGTTACGGGAAGCCTCGAAGCTCTCGTAGATCTTGTTGGCCAGTTCGCTGTGCTGACGGGTCTCGTCGAACACCTCGGCCGCGGCTTCACCGAAGGCCTCGTAGACCTCGTCGCTGAACTCGCGCAGCTGCACGCCCTGTTCGTCGACCAGCTTCTGGAGATACAAACCGTTGTTGGCGTTGCACTCGGCCATCATCAGGTGCGCCTCGTAGTTGGAGGCCGCCGTGATCATGATGCGCTCGGTCTCGGTCAGGCTCTCCCACCACGACTTGTTCAGGCCGAAGGCCGTGAAGCCGCCCGGCTCGTGCATGCCCGGGTAGTAGTAATACTTGGCCGCCTCGTAGAACTTCATGAAGTAGTCGTTCCACGGACCCACCCACTCGGTGGCGTCGATGGCGCCCGAGACCAGGTTCTCGTAGATCTGACCGCCCGGCAGCGACACCGGCGAGGCACCGACCTTGGCCAGCACGTCGCCGCCCAGGCCCGGAATACGCATCTTCAGACCCTTGAGGTCGTCGGCGGTGTTGATCTCCTTGCGGAACCAGCCGCCCATCTGCACGCCCGTGTTGCCGCAGGGCATGCACTTGAGGCCGAAGTCGGCGGCGAGCTCGTCCCAGAGCTGCTGGCCGCCCTGGAAGTAGATCCAGGAAGCCATCTCGGCGTAGGTCTGGCCGAACGGCACGGACGTGAAGAACGCCCAGCCCGGATGCTTGCCCTTCCAGTAGTAGTCGGCCGACGTGTAGGCCTGGGCGTTGCCCGAGGCGACTTCGTCGAAGACGTCAAAACCGCCGACACGCTCACCGGCTGCGAAGTACTGGGCGGTGATGGAACCGCCGGTGATGTTGGTGATGCGCTCGGCCAGGCGCTGTGCGCTGGTGCCCAGACCCGGAAAGTCACGCGGCCAACTGGAGACGATGACCATCTCCTTGCGGCTCTGCGCGATCGCCGGGGCGCCGATGACGCTGGCAGTAGCGCCGGCGCCCGTGGCCGCCGCAGTCTTCAGGAATTTACGTCTTTCCATGCTGTTTCCTCGATCTGTGTCTCATTGGTGCGTTCGAAGGACCGGCCGCGCGAGCAGGAATCGGCCGTGCAACCGGCTTGAGGTCGAGTGTAGCCGATCCCCTTCACGGCGATACGGGATGTGGGCATCCCGAGACGACATCGCCTAACCTTCGGCGTGATTTCCTCCGCGTTCGTCAACTCGCTCAGACCATGTCACTGATCGTCCGTCGTGTCGGCCGCCGGGTGCTGCATGCCTGCGTGGTGGTGTTCGTCGCCGTGGCGCTGCTGCTGCTCGGGCCGCTCAGCGTACTTGCGTTCGGCGAACTCACCCAGCGGGGCAATTTCTGGTCGGCCTCGCGCGCCAGCAGCCAGCAGGCGCCGCCGCCGGAGTCGCACCCGGCGGCGGTCGTGCAGGTCTATGGCGCGAGGACGCTCGGCTGGCGCGGTGCGTTCGGCATTCATACGTGGATCGCGACCAAGCGGGAGAACGCCCAGGGCTATCGGGTGCACCATGTGATCGGGTGGCGCTACTACCGGGGCGGCTCGGCGGTGGTCAGCCAGGCCGGCACGCCTGACTTTCACTGGTTTGGTGCACGGCCCGAGTTGCTGGCGGAACACCGGGGCGAAGCCGCCGAGACGATGATCGACGCCATCGAATCGGCTGTCGAGACCTATCCGTATGCCGATCTGTACCGGGTGTGGCCGGGGCCGAACAGCAACACGTTCACGGCCTGGGTGGCCCGACGGGTGCCGGGTCTGGAGCTCGATCTTCCGCCGACCGCGCTCGGCAAGGATTTTCTCGGCGAGGGCCGGGTCTTCGGGCCGATGCCCAGCGGCACGGGCTGGCAGTTCTCGCTGAACGGCTTGCTCGGTCTGGGCGTGTCGCCCGTCGAAGGGGTGGAGTTCAATGTGCTGGGGCTGGGCGCCGGATTCGATTTCGACGATCTCGCGTTGCGTCTGCCCGGACTCGGGCGTGTGTCCCTGGCGGGGACGCGATGATCGGTTCGACGATGTATGTCCTTGCGGTCAACGACCTCGAGCGCTCGGCCACGTTCTACCGGGAGAGGCTCGGCTTCGAGGTGCGCGAGATCGGTGACCCGGGCTGGCGCATGTTCGTTCGGGATGCCTGTCGCATCATGGCCGGCGACTGCCCGGACGCGACGCCGGCCGCGGCGCTCGGGGATCACAGCTACTTCGCGTACTGGGTCGTGGGCGACGTCGATGCTCTTCATGCCGAGTACACGCGCGCCGGTGTGGATCTCATCAAGACGCTGCGCAGCGAGCCGTGGGGGATGCGCGAGTTCGGAATTCGCACGATCGACGGCCACCGGATCATGATCGGCCAGGAGGAGGGCGCCGGCCGCGCCTGAGCGACGCTCCCCGCCGGAGCCTGTCGGTGTGATCCGGGCGTCATCCGGGCGTCATCGGCGTGCAGGGGGGCGCAGGCGCGTGCCGCCGCGCCCGGGCTCAGGCGATCGTGCCGCCCAGTTCGTCTTCGATGTGCACGCGGATGATCTCCTCGAAGCTTGATTCCGCACGAAAGCCGAGTTCGACGGCGCGCCGCGTGTCGAAGTTTCGCGGCCAGCCGTCGACGATGGCCACGATGGCCGGGTCCGGCTCGCGACGGATCCGGGCCACGACTGCGTCGCCGGCGACGCGGCGAAGCGCCTCGATCTGTTCGCCCACCGTCACCGATACACCGGGCATCGAAAGATTGCGCCGCGGCCCGATGCTGGCGCCGTCCAGCGTGGCGGCGTGCAGCAGGAAGCCCACCGAGGCCCTGGGCGAGGCGTGCCAGTGGCGGACGTCCTCGCTGACCGGCAGCACGGCTTCCTGGCCCGCGAGCGGTTCGCGGATGATGTTCGAGAAGAAGCCCGAGGCGGCCTTGTTGGGCTTGCCGGGCCGCACGCAGATCGTGGGCAGCCGGATGCCCACGCCGTCCAGGAAGCCCTTGCGCGTGTAGTCGGCCAGCAGCAGCTCGCCCACGGCCTTCTGCGTGCCGTACGAGGTCAGCGGCGTGCGGAAGAACTCGTCGCCGATGGCCTCGGGAAACGGCGCGCCGAACACCGCGATGGACGAGGTGAACACGACACGTGGCTTGTAGGCGCCCTCGCTCGCCAGGTTCTGCGCCCGAATGGCCTCGAACAGCTTCCAGACACCGTCGAGATTGATGCGGTAGCCCTTGTCGAACTCCTGCTCGGCCTCGCCGGAAACGATGGCGGCGAGGTGGAAGACGACGTCCGGGCGTGCCGAGACCAGCGACTCGGCCTCGCCAGGGAGGGAGAAGTCCGATGCGGTCGCTTCCACGGGCCAGGGCACGTCGGCCGGTACCTCGGGCGTGACGATGTCGTGCAGGGTCATCCGCGAGACGGCCTTGCCGCCCAGGCTGCCGTCCGCGATCAGCCGGGCCGTGAGCTTGCGGCCGATCATGCCGGCCGCGCCGGTGATGAGAATGTGCATGGTGTGTCTCCCAGGGGTTCTTCTGCGGCCGGCCGGTTCGGGTGGTCGG
>JAUIAI010000926.1 GCA_030425615.1 Gammaproteobacteria bacterium | reverse complement strand
GCGAATACGGGAAAGACGACCTCGGGCGGAAAGAGCGGGAAGCCCACGTAGTCCTCCTCGCCATCCGGTCCCCCGGTAAGCAGGGGTTCGGTCCAGAACGCGGTCTTGCCTTGCGGCGAGCCATCGATGAACATCTTCACGCCCTGCAGTTTCAGCCGGTTGCGGTAGGTGCCGAAGGCGAGTGCGGCCGTGTCGGGAAGCTCCATCGGTCCACCCCGGAAATCAGGTGCGTATTCGGCAACCAGTTGCGGGATGTCCGTCACCGCAGGCAGTGAGATGAGGTCGATCTTCAGTCGCCCCTCATCGGCAGCGCGCATGAACAGCGCGAGGTCGGAGGCGTGGCTCGCGCCATCCTGAGCGGTCGTGACCTCGAGGACGTCCGCAGCAGAGTGGACATTCCCGGCCTCTGGTACGCGGGCAGTCACGGTTTCGAGCTGACCGGACCGGACGGCACCCGACATCAGAACGAAACGGCCGCACAGTTCGTCCCCGCCCTCGAGAACGCCGCAGCCGAACTGAGAGAGACTCTGGCTCAGATTCCAGGGGTGCGCGTCGAACACAAGCGCTTCGCCGTCGCCGTGCACTATCGCGAGGTGGCGCCCGAGCGCATCGCAGAGGTGGTGTCGGCCGCGCATTCCCTCGGGATGCGCGAGGGTCTGCGGGTGACCGGTGGCCGGATGATCATCGAGCTGCGCCCCGACATCGACTGGAACAAAGGATCCACGCTGGCCTGGATCCGCGACCGGATCGACCCGTCCGGTTCGACGCTGCCGATCTATATCGGCGACGACCTCACCGATGAGGACGCATTCGACGAGGTTCGGCTCGAGGGGATCGGAATCGTCGTCGCCCACGACGAGGATGGGAACCGAAAGTCTGCTGCCCACTTCGCTCTTCGGAGCCCTGAACAGGTTCGCGAGTTCATCGAGCGCGGTTCTGGGTGGCTTGCCTACAAGCAGCAGATATCGAACAAGGCATGGGATTACGTCTTCGACGGGTACGACCCGCAGAACGAGAAGCTTCGCGAAGCGTTGTGCACCGTGGGAAACGGATACTTCGCCACCCGAGGCGCTGCCCCGGAGTGCAAGGCCGGGCAGGTGCACTATCCGGGGACCTACGCCGCCGGGGTGTTCAACCGGCTCGTCGACGATCTCGCTGGAACTGAGATCGACAACGAGAGCCTGGTCAACCTGCCCAACTGGCTCCCGTTGACATTCCGGATCGACGGCGGCGACTGGTTCGACATCGACGAGGTGGAGGTGCTGTCGTACCGCCAGACTCTCGACCTTCGCGCCGCGGTGCTGACACGGCAGGTGCGCTTCACCGATAACGCCGGCCGGACCAGTTCGCTGACGCAGCGACGATTCGTGGCGATGCACCTGCCCCACGTCGGCGCCCTGGAGACGACCGTCGTGGCTGAGAACTGGTCCGGAACGATCGAATTCCGCTCAACCCTGGACGGCGGTGTGACGAACTCGCTGGTCGAACGCTACCGCGACCTCGACAATCAGCAGCTCGGGCCGGTGGACAAGAGCGAGGTCGGCGACAACGCGGTACTGCTGACGACGCAGACCACCCAGTCACGTATTCCTATCGCCATGGCGGCCCGCAACACGGTGACGCGCGACGGCGAACCGGTTCCGGCCACCTACCACCTCTACGATCAGCACGCTGAAA
>JAUIAI010000925.1 GCA_030425615.1 Gammaproteobacteria bacterium | reverse complement strand
GTCGTCCGGCGTGTTGCCACCGCGTGGGAGGCCGTGCCGGCAGGAGTCGTTCCCCTGCCGGTGACAGGTCAGGCAGTAGCGCGCCTCGTCGACGCCCCGGGCCAGCGAGAAGCCCGTGTCCGTGAGATCGAAACCTTCGCGAGGACGCAGCGCCTCGAGCGCAATGCGGTGTTCGGTCGGGCCGCGCTCGGCCGGTTGAGACGTGGCGAGCACCACCCGATGTCGGGGTTCCAGCGGCTGCGGGTGCCGGAACAGGACGCTGTCCCGGTGAGCCTGGCGCCCGCGTTCCGTGCCCGCGGCCCAGGCGGCGTAGTCGCGTGCGGCTGCCACCCGGTCCCGGGCGGCTTCGCGCTCTTGCGCCTCGCCATGGCGCGCCTTCTCCTGCCATCCGAGCACGGCCGATGCGAATGCGGGTTCGTCGAAGGGATCGGCGCCGTCCTCGACGAGGCGCCGCCTGAGCGCGTCGGCGGGGATCGATTCGCGGGCGTCCGGTTCGACCCCGAGAAGCCCCTGTCGCTTGACGAACTTGTACTTGACCCGCTGCACCGGTGCCTGCGCCTCGTGTGCCTCGCGCAAGGCATCCAGTTCTGCCGTGATGCCGAACAGTTCGCCGAGGAAATCCTCCAGCCGCCCGGCGAGGGCGATCAGCAGGTCCGAGGTTTCGGCAGGCACCGCCGGCGGTTCGCGGCGCGCCGCCCGCAACCGGCGGGCCAGGGCTGGATCGTTGGCCCGCAGGAAGCGAAGGAAGCGGTCGTCGAGGCGTCGGGCGCCCGCCCGGGTGGGCAGGTCCGCAGGGGCGAGGCCCTCCGGCAAAGGCCAGTCACGGGTCGGTTCGTCAACGGACACGGCGTGTGGGGCGACCCGGCGCGGCGGGGCTCAGCGCTCCAGGTACTGGAGCTTGTCCTTGACGTCTTTCCAGTCGTCGGCATCCGCCGGGTGAGCCTTGGCGCGCGTGATGCTGGGCCACGCGGGAGTCAGATCCGCATTCAGCGCGATGAACTTCTCCTGGCCGGCGGGAACGTCCTCTTCCGCGAAGATCGCCTCCACCGGACATTCGGGAATGCACACCGCGCAGTCGATGCACTCGTCCGGGTCGATGACCAGCATGTTCGGCCCTTCGCGGAAACAGTCCACCGGACAGACATCGACGCAGTCCGTGTATTTACACTTGATGCAGGATTCGGTGACGACGTGGGTCATTCGGGTGCGCAGTAAGGAATCTGGAGAGTTCGTCCGCTGCGGCGCCCGACGCGGGTGCCGGCTGCGGCGGCCAAGCTTCGTATACTAGCAGCCAGCCGGTACTGCAGCCCGCGATCGCGGCCGCCGACCCTGCGCCCGACGCGGGCTGTCGCCGTCGCAGACCCCACCGCTGGAAGCGTTGCGCATGATCGAGACCGTCCGAGCCCGAAGTATCGACGACGCACTGGCGCGCATGGCGGACGCAGCCGCCGCGCGGGAGCGTCTGGTGCCGCTGGCGGGCGGTACCGATCTCTACCCGGCACTCGCACCGTCGCCGAATGCGACCGGCTTCGGCGGCTGCCGCTGGCTGGATCTCTCGGCGCTTGCGGACTGGCGTGGCATCCGCGCGGAAACCCTGGATTCCCGGCCCGTATGGCGCATCGGAGCGCTCACCCGCTGGGCGGAACTGGCGCGCGCCCCGGTACCCCCCGGCGACTGGCGCGCGCTCGCCGA
>JAUIAI010000031.1 GCA_030425615.1 Gammaproteobacteria bacterium | reverse complement strand
ATTGTTCGAGCAACAGTGCCGGCGAGATGAGGGGACGCACGCGCGCGATCCGCAGGTCGTCGGTACGGGTCGCGTCGTCAGTGAGATGACTGGACATCTTCGGCTCCGGCGGTGGGCGCCGGAAACGGCGCCGGCCCCGGTCGCTCTCCGGGCGGCGAGCGGGCGTCAGCCGTTGCCCCGGTTCGTATGCCGGGCCGATGGAGACCAACCGAGAAGATGAGGCGCGCTACTCACCGGCGGTCTGGGACCCCCGGTCATGCGCGAAGGAAATGGTCGGGGTGAGAGGATTCGAACCTCCGGCCTCTACGTCCCGAACGTAGCGCTCTACCAGGCTAAGCTACACCCCGTTGCCACCCGGCCGTCAACGATCACGGTCGGTAGCGTAAGCTGCGAAGTATAGCATCGCGTCCCGGTAGACGGAAGCGGTGTCGGCCGGGGCCAGCGAGTCGATCTGCGCCCTGGCGAGGTCGGCCTCGCGCTGCGCGCACTGCTTTGCGTAGTCGAGCGCACCGGTGTCGTGAACCGCCCGCAGGATGTCCTCGAAACGGCTCGCGTCCCCCGCCAGGATGGCTTCGCGCACCAGCCTGCGCTGTTCGGGCGAGCCTTCGCGCATGACATGGATGAGCGGCAGCGTCGGTTTGCCCTCGCGCAGGTCGTCGCCCAGGCTCTTGCCGATGTCGTCGATGCGGCCGGAGTAGTCCAGCACGTCGTCGATGATCTGGAAGGCGGTGCCCAGATGCCGCCCGTACGCGGCCGCGGCCTCTTCGATCTTGGGCCCGGCATCGCAGAGAATGGCGCCCAGATGCGAGGCCGCCTCGAACAGCCGGGCGGTCTTGTAACGAATGACCTGCATGTAGCGGGCCTCGTCGACGTCCGGGTCGTTGCAGTTCATGAGCTGCAACACCTCGCCCTCCGCGATGGTGTTGGTGGCGTCGGCGAGAACCTTCATGACCCGCATGCGGTCGACATCGACCATCATCTGGAACGCACGCGAGTACAGAAAATCTCCGACGAGCACGGCCGCGGCATTGCCGAACGTGGCATTGGCCGTACGGCGGCCGCGGCGGAGATCGGATTCGTCGACGACGTCGTCGTGCAGCAGCGTAGCCGTGTGGATGAACTCCACCACCGCGGCGAGCTGGTAGTGGCCCCGCTCCCCGCGATAGCCGAGCGCCCGGGCGAGCAGCAGCAGCAGGACCGGGCGCATGCGCTTGCCTCCGCCGCCGACGATGTAGTCGGCGATGGTGTTCACCAGGGCGACTTCCGATCGCAACTGGCTACGAATGACCGAATCGACCTCGGCAAGGTCGGCGGCAAGGACCGGAAAGAGCTCGGCGGGTTTCATCGTGTCCGTATTCTAATGCGAGCCCGGAAAGAACTGGCCACTTGCCTTGCAGAAGTGGAACCGTCTCCGCTATACTTCTCTGTTCCCTGGCATTTGCGCCTCTCCCGTCTTCGAATGCCCGGCCTGCGTGTTGGGCATGTGCGCGGGGCGGGGGATCGGGCGGCCCGGGAGGCCAACCCGCGCGGGGCCGTACGGGCCGGGCGCGATCCGTTCTTTGAGGAATACCATGTACGCGGTCATAAAAACCGGCGGCAAGCAGTATCGTGTCGCCGCCGGCGAGAAACTGAAAATAGAACAGATACCGTCGGACATTGGCAGCGTGCTCACTCTGGACCAGGTCCTGTCGGTGAGTAACGGTGACCAGTCTCTGGTGGGCGACCCCCTGGTCGCAGGCGCCCAGGTGGCGCTGACGGTGCTCGATCACGGCAAGCACGACAAGATCCGCATCTTCAAGATGCGTCGTCGCAAGCACTATCGGAAGACGCAGGGCCACCGCCAGCGTTACACCGAGGTCTTCGTCAGCGGCATCTCCAGCTCTCTGGGCAGCTCCGAGGCCGATGCCGAGGCGTCTCTCGCCCGTGCCAAGGCGCTCCGTGCCGCGCTCGATCTCGCGGCCCAGGGCGGCAGCCCGGAAGCCGTGGCCGCCGTGCGGCGCAGCTATCGCACCATGGCCCCGGCCGCCGCGCCGGCGGGTGAAGCGCCCGAATCCGCGGCCACGCCGGTCGACGCCGGTCCGGCTGCCCAGGCAGACGATCTCACCAAGGTCGAGGGCATCGGCCCGAAGATCGCCGAACTGCTGCAGGCGGCCGGCATCAACACCTACGCGGATCTCGCCGCGGCCGACGCCGAGCGCCTGAAGGGCATCCTGTCCGAGGCGGGCTCGCGCTACGCCGCCCACGATCCTGGCACCTGGCCCGAGCAGGCGGCTCTCGCCGCTGCCGGCGACTGGGACGCGCTCAAGAAACTGCAGGACGAACTCGACGGGGGCCGACGCGCCGCCGACACCGAGTAAAGGAGCTCTCTCATGGCACACAAGAAAGGCGGCGGTTCAACCCGTAACGGGCGCGATTCCAAGCCGAAGATGCTGGGCGTGAAGGTCTACGGTGGTCAGTCGATCAACGCCGGCGGCATCATCGTCCGCCAGCGGGGAACGCGCTTTCATCCCGGCGAGAACGTCGGCATCGGCAAGGATCACACCCTGTACGCACTGGTGGACGGTACCGTGGGCTTCACGGTCAAGGGTCCCACGCGACGCAGCGTCGTGGTCGTCGAGCCGCGCAGCTGATTCGCTCGCGGCAACGCAACCGAAGGTCGTAGGGGCACCGGGCGCGCGCGAGCGCGCGGATGCTCCGCAGGTCATCGAGCCCCGGTCGGCCGCGTGTCGCCGGGGTTTTTCCGTTCCGGAACCGGGGTAACCGATGAAATTCTTCGACGAAGCACGCATCGAAGTCATCGCCGGCAACGGCGGTAACGGCATCGTGTCGTTCAGGCGTGAGAAGTTCATGCCCAAGGGCGGGCCGGACGGCGGCGACGGGGGCCGCGGCGGCAGCATCTATGCGCTGGCGGACCGCAATCTGAACACGCTGATCGACTACCGCTACGCGCGCCGTCACAAAGCCGGCAACGGCGAGCACGGCCGCGGCTCCGATCAGTATGGCGCGGGCGCCGACGATCTCGTTCTGCGCATGCCCGTGGGCACCGTGATCCGCGACGCCGAGACCGGCGAGCTGATCGGCGACCTCGAACGCAACGGCCAGAAGCTGCTGCTCGCCCAGGGCGGTCGCGGCGGGCTGGGCAACATCCACTTCAAGTCCAGCATCAACCGCGCACCGCGCAAGGCGACACCCGGGACCCCCGGGGAAACACGCATGCTGGCGCTGGAGCTCAGGGTTCTGGCCGACGTGGGCCTGCTCGGCATGCCGAACGCCGGCAAGTCGACGCTCATCCGGGCGATCAGCAATGCCAGACCGAAGGTGTCGGACTACCCGTTCACCACGCTGCATCCGAATCTGGGAGTCGTGCGTGTCGGGCCGGAGCGCAGTTTCGTGGTGGCCGACATCCCGGGGCTGATCGAAGGTGCGGCCGAGGGGGCCGGGCTCGGCCACCGCTTCCTTCGCCATCTCCAGCGCACCTCGCTGCTCTGGCACGTGGTCGACATCATGCCGGCCGACCCGGATGCGGATCCGGCCGCCGACGCCCGCGCCATCGTCCGTGAGCTGAGGGCCTACGACGCGGCGCTGGCCGACAAGCCCCGCTGGCTGCTGATCAACAAGGTCGATCTGATCCCCGAAGGCGAGCGGGAGGCGCGGGTGGCCGAGTTCCTCAAGCGGCTGCGGGGGCGGGGCCGCGACGCGCTGCCGATCGACGACGCGAACGTTTTCTGCGTTTCCGGTCTGAGCGGCGAAGGGCTCGACACGCTCTGCGCGAGGTCCGAGGCCTACGTCACGGCCAACCGGCCGGCGCCGGTCGCGGACGACGAGTCCGAACCTTCGCCGGGCGGCACCCTGGATCCGGACGATCCGCGCTTTCGCGGACCGCCTCCGGCCGAAGGGGACGGGCGATGACAGAGGCCCGTCCGGCGCCTCAAAGGGCCTCCGACGGCGTGGCCGATACACCTGTCGCGCCGCGCAAGCTGATGCCCGCCGCCGCGAGGGTGGTGGTCAAGATCGGGTCGAGCCTGGTCACCAACGACGGCCGTGGGCTCGACGCCGAAGCGATAACGGCCTGGGCCGGGCAACTCGCCGAACTGCGCCGGCTGGGCAAGGAGGTCCTGCTCGTGTCGTCGGGCGCGATCGCCGAGGGCATGCTCCGCCTGGGCTGGCGCGAGCGCCCGCGCGAGGTCCACGAACTGCAGGCGGCGGCCGCGGTGGGCCAGATGGGATTGGCGCAGGTCTACGAGAGTTCGTTTCGTTCGCACGGCATGCAGACCGCGCAGATCCTGCTGACGCATGACGATCTTTCCGACCGCAAGCGGTATCTGAACGCGCGCGAAACGCTGTTGACGCTGCTGACCATGGGCGTGCTGCCGATCGTGAACGAGAACGACACAGTGGTCACCGACGAGATCAAGTTCGGCGACAACGACACGCTGGGAGCGCTCGTGACCAACCTGGTGGAGGCGGATCTGCTCGTGATCCTCACCGACCAGGAAGGCCTCTATACGGCCGATCCGCGCAAGGACGCCACCGCCACGCTGCTCGGCTCGGTCACGGCGGGCGACCCCCGGCTGGCGGACATGGCGGGCGAGGCCGGCAGCGCGATCGGCCGCGGCGGCATGGCCACCAAGGTGCTGGCCGCGCGCCGTGCGGCGCGCAGCGGTGCCCATACGATCGTTGCCTCGGGTCGGCAGGCCGACGTGCTCGTGAGGCTGGCCCGCGGCGAACTGATCGGCACCGAATTCATCTCCCGTACGCCGCGCCTGGCCGCTCGAAAGCAGTGGCTCGCCGGGCACCTGCAACTGCGCGGCGCGGTGGTCCTCGACGCGGGGGCGGTGCGCGCGGTACGCGAACTGGGCAAGAGCCTGCTGCCGATCGGCGTCACGGCGGTCAAGGGCGTGTTCGAACGGGGCGAGGTCGTGGCCTGCCTCGATCCGGAGGGACGGGAGGTGGCGCGCGGGCTGGTCAACTACCCGAGCGCCGATGCCGCGCGCATCCTGCGCACCGCGTCGGTGGACATCGAATCGCGGCTCGGCTATGTCGAGACACCCGAGCTGATCCACCGCTCCAACCTCGTGTTGCGCGACGATCTCTGAGCGTCGCGAGACGCGCCGCGGTCCGTCGGCGCGGCGCGCTGCAGCTCCCGTCAGTCGATCAGTTCGAGTTCGTCGTCGAAGATCTCGTCGTCGGCCAGGATGGCGTCCGGATCGAAATCCCAGTCTTCGGTCCGGCCGGTCAGCTCTTCGGTGCCGAGATCGTCCTCGTCATCGTCGGTGATCAGGTGCGCGGCGGGCTCGATCAGTTCCAGGATCGCCGGCTCGTCGTCGCGGTCGGCCCTGCGCGACGGCATGTTTCGTGACGCGTAGGCGCGCTTGCGCCGCTCTTCGTGCTCGTCGCGTTTCCTGGCCTCCTCCAGACTCAGCACCTCGCGGTTCTCGCAACAGAAACGCAGGCCGTGACGGGTTCTTTCGTAGAGACGCTCGGCGGCCGCGAGGGCAACGACCGGATCGACGAGCGTGGTCATCGCCGAGAAGGCGCTCGAGGTCGGATGGTGTCGGCTCGGTTGCATGGCATCGTCCTGTTCCCTGCGGCATGCGCTGCCGCGATGAACGAACTCTAGGCGGTGGAGCCGGCGCCGCCGTGAACAACGTCATGAAAGATCGGCCGACAGTGTGAACAACCGCACGTCGGCCCGCCTTTCGTCAACCTGCCCGACGGCCGGTCCGAGTCCGACAGCGCTGCCGACTGTACCGGCGGGGCGACCGGCACACGTCCGGCGCCCGCGGGGCGCTCTGTCTCTGCCCGGGCGTCGTTCGCGAGGCGATGCTGTCGTTCGTGGGGCTCCCCGGGCGGGATCCGGATGCCCGTAACGTTTCGATGACCCGACAGGAGACAGATCATGAAAGCGTCGATCGCGGTGACGCCGGACCGGCTCAGGCCCGCCGGACCGGATTCGCGAGCCCTGCCACCCGGTGCGGACGTGGCGGCCGGCGGCGTGGCTGTCGGGTCCGGGCCGAGACTCGCCCGGCGTGCCGCGGGGCTGCGCTCGTCCGCCGTGCGCGACCTGCTGGCCGATGCCCGCCGCCCGGACATGATCTCCTTCGCCGGTGGCCTGCCGAGTCCCGAAGGCTTCGAGGCCGACGCCGTGCGTGAGGCGTTCTCCGCCGTGCTCGCCGACGCCGGGCACGCGCTCCAGTACGGCGAGACCGAAGGCGAGCCGCAGTTGCGCGAGGCCCTGGCCCGGTGGTCTCGGGCGCGCGGCGTACCCGCCGACGCCGGGCGGATCCTGGTGACGACCGGCTCGCAGCAGGCACTCGATCTGGTGGCCCGCCTGCTGGTGGACGACGGGGATACCGTGGCCGTCGCGCGGCCGACCTATCTCGCCGCGTTGTCGGTCTTCCGCCTGACCCGGGCGCGGCTGGTCGGTCTGCGCGGCGACGCGCACGGCCCGTTGCCGGAGGCGCTCGAAGAGGCCGCCCTCGGCCCCGACCGGCTGCGCATGCTCTATCTGGTCCCCGATTTCGCCAATCCCACCGGCGAGACGATCGGCACGGAGCGACGCCGGGCCTTGCTGGCGGTGGCCGCACGACACGGTGTCGTCGTGGTCGAGGACAGCCCGTACGCGGCGCTGCGGTTCAGGGGCGAGGCGCCCCGGCCGTTGAGCGCGCTCGCGGGCGAGGGTCCCGAGGCCGCCACGGTGATCCACGTCTCGAGCCTTTCCAAGGTGATGGCCCCGGGTCTGCGGGTGGGCTGGATGGTGCTGCCCGAGTCGTTGTTCGCAGCCGCCGTGCGCATCAAACAGGCGCTCGATCTGCACACCTGCACCGTGACCCAGCTCGCCGCCGCCCGGCTGTTGCAGAGCGGACGTCTCGAGTCGAATCTGCCGGGCATCGTCCGACGCTATCAGGAGCGACACGACGCGATGCAGGCAGCGCTGCGCTCGGCCTTCGGAGAGGCGCTCGTCACGAGCAGGCCCGAAGGCGGGATGTTCGTCTGGGCCCGTCAACGTTCTGGCAGGGTCGTGGACACGAGCCGGTGGCTGCGGGCGGGGCTCGAACTCGGCGTGATGTTCGTGCCCGGGGAGGCCTTCTACGATGACGAACCCGACCCGGCCTGTCTGCGGCTTTGTTTCGCCACGACCCCGCCGGCACGCATCGAGCAGGGTGTGGAGCGTCTGGCAAAGGCTTGGCGGCTGGCGGGCGGAGCCGCCTGACGCGGCCTCGGAGTCCGGCCGGTCGTCGGAGGCGTCCGTAAGTCGGCGTCCGTAAGTCGGCGTCCGTAAGTCGGCGTCTCTAGGGCGGCGTCTCTAGGGCGGCGTCTCTAGGGCGGCGTCTCTAGGGCGGCGTCTCTAGGGCGGCGTCGCCCGCGTCGCGTGTCGTGCCGTGCGTGACGCGGGGTCAGGGAGCCGCCGCTGCCTCGAGCAGGCTGGCTGCCGCATTGCCGACCTTGCCCACGGCCGCGCAGTCGTTCGCGTCGTGACGTGCGGCCTGCGCGGCAAGGTCGTTGGTTCCGAGCCAGACCCGTCCGTCGGCGTCCTGCCAGGCCAGCGCCTTGAGCGGCAGATCGATCGCGAAACTCTGCGCACACTGCATGATCGGCGTGCCGCCCTGGGGATTGCCGAAGATCAGCAACTCGGTCGGGCGCAGCGTCTGACCGACGGACGCCGCACCCGCGGCATGATCGATCCGGGCGAAGACCTTCAGGCCCTTCTCAGAGACGATTCGCTGGAGCCGGTCCATCGTCTGCGCCACGGAATGGCTGCTCGGCCAGGCCTTGAGGCCGTCGGCGGCCTGGGCGGAGGCTGCGGACAAACCGACAGCAACAAACACTGCGATCGGTCGAAGAGGGTTTCGCATGGCGGTCATTCTCCTGGCAACGAATCTTCGTCGGTCGCCGCCCCGGGCCGTCCCTTACCCGCTGCCGCACCGCTGCGGTGCAGGAGGATTCCGGACACTCTCTATAATCCGTCGACGATGGTGACCGCATGTTCCGACATGCGGAGCAAGGCGTGCACGTGCCGGCCCACCCGGGCATCCGCTGACCGCGGGTGTCCCGGACGATCCGGCGCCACGCCCCAAACGGGAAGCAGTGAGGCGTTGCCCGCCCAAACTGCGCTGCCCCCGCAACGGTAAGCGAACGACCGGAATCTCTCCGGTCACGGTTCCCAGTGCCACTGGCCGACTCCGGCCGGGAAGGCGGGAGACCGCAGGTTCGCCAGCCCGGATACCGGCCATCGGATCGTGCCCTGCCGCGGCCGCGCGGCGTGGCTTGCCCCAACGAACCGGTGCCGCACGGGGTGTGCGCACCAGGGAGTTCACCATGCCCAAGCCCCCCCAAGCCCGCCCGCGGGTCGCAAGACGCCGCGCCGCGGCCACGCTCACACTCTGTCTGGGCCTGCCCGGCTTTCCGGCGCTCGCGCAGAACAGCGGCGCGATCACCCTGCCCACGGTCGTCGTCACGGCCACCGCCACGCCGAAGCCCGTCGTCGATCTCGTCTCCGATGTCGAGTCGGTGGACGTCGGCCGCGCCCGAAGCGGCGTCGCTGGCGCGGCCGGCACGCTCGGGATGTTCGCGGGCATCGATCTGACCTCGAACGGCGGGCCGGGCAGTACCGCGACCGTGCTTCTGCGGGGCGCAAGCGCCGCGCAGTCGCTCTTGCTGGTCGACGGCTTCCGGGTCTCGTCGGTCTCCCTCGGGCAGCCGACGTTCGAGGCGGTTCCGTTGTTGCTTTCGGACCGGCTGGAGATCCTGCGCGGACCCGCCTCCGGCCTGTACGGGTCGGATGCGATCGGCGGTGTGATCCAGTTGCTCACGCCGCGATCCGACGAGCGCGAGGGACCGGCGCTCGAAGCCGCCGCCGGCGGGCTCGGAACCCGGCGTCTGCTGGCGGGATATGCGGGCGGCGCCCGGGTCACCGGGCAGATCCGTCTCAGCCGGGAGTCGAGCGACGGTTTCAACGCGACCCGGCCCGGCAGCTTCTCCTTCAACGAAGACCGCGACGGCTTCAGCCGCAACGGTGTGCTGGCCTCGGTGGCGTCGACCGCCGCGGGCGGGACGAACTGGCGAGCGCTGGTGTTGCAGAACGAGGTCGACACCGATTTCGACGACGGCGCGTTCGCAGGCGCACGCGTGCTGTCACGCGTGCAGCTCGCCGGCGTCACCCTCGAACACGAGCCCCGGGCCGGAGAGAACTGGCGGCTTCGCGTCGGCCGCAGCACGGACCGGAGCGAGACCCTCGGCAGCTTCCCCGGGACCTACGACAGCACGCAGGATCAGTTCTCGCTCAGCCACACCCGCGCGCTCGGTCCGGGTGTCGAGATGCGTCTGGGCTTCGAGTCGCTGCGCGAATCGCTGGAGGCGAGCACGTTCGGGGCGGCCGGCGCGCCGTCGCGGCGGACGCATGGGCTGACACTGTCACTCAGCGGTCGCGAGGGCAATCACATCGTGCAACTCAGCGTGCGCCGCGACGACAGCGACCAGTTCGACACCCAGACGAACGGCACGTTCGCCTACGGCTACGTGCTGGGCGGGGGATGGCGGCTGGGTGGCGCGGCCTCCACCGGGTTTCGTGCGCCGAGTTTCAACGACCTCTATTTCCCCGGCTACGGCCGGGCGGCGATCCGGCCCGAGGAGGCGACCTCCGTCGAGCTCGGCGCCTATCTCGACACGCCGGCCGAAGCCGCGGGTGACGGGCGCTGGCGGGCCAAAGCGGTGTTCTATCGCAACCATGTGCGCGACCTGATCGTCTACGCACCCGTCTGTCCGGATCCTGATCCGCAGTACGCGTTCGGCTGTGCCGACAACGTGAATCGCGCCCGGCTCAGTGGCCTGAGCCTGTCGCTGGCGCGCGAACGCGGTCCGTGGCAGTGGCGCGTGGCGGCCGATTTCGCGGATCCGAAGGATCGGACCCTGGACAGACTGTTGCCGCGTCGCGCGCGCCGGCAGATGAGCGCCGCGCTGCGCTGGTCCAACCATCGCTGGCGCTTCGGTGCGGTGGCCAAGCTCGTCGGCGAGCGGTTCGACGATCCGGCCAACACCACGCGACTGGCCGGTTACGGCCTGCTCGATCTCACGGCAGCAGCCGTCCTGGGACGCGACTGGGAGGCCTTCGTCGAGGTCTCGAACGCGGTAGACCGCGACTACACCACGGCGGCGGGGTACGCGCAGCAGGGCAGGGTGGTGATGGCCGGCGTACGGTACCCGGCGCGATGACCTGCGCGGCGCACCCGCTGTGATGCGTCCGCGGCCGCGGACGCGCATCGCCGTCGCGGCGCTCGTCTGTTTCGTCACGGTCGTGCTCACGGCGTTGCTGGCGCTCGTCGCCGGCAGTCGGATGATCGCGCCCGGGGAGGTGCTCGGGGCCCTCGGCGGTGCCGGGGGGCTGGAAGCGGTGATCGTCACCGAGCTGCGGCTGCCCAGACTGCTGGCCGCGGCCGCGTGCGGGGCCGCTCTGGCACTGGCGGGCGCATTGCTGCAGGCCCTGCTCAGAAACCCGCTGGCCGATCCCTACGTCCTGGGCATGTCCGGCGGCGCCGCGGCGGGCGCGCTGCTCGCGTTGCTGCTCGGTGGCGTCACCTTCGCTCCGGCTGGCGCGCTCGCGGGCGCGCTGGCGGTGACGGTCCTGGTGTTCACGCTCGGTGCCCGCGTGCTGGCCGCGCCGGTCGGTGCCGCGCCGGTGGGCGTGGTGCTCGTGCTGATCGGCGTGATCCTGGCCTCGGCCACCGGCGCACTGGTCAGCCTGCTGCTCGTACTGTTGCCGGCGCAACCGCTGCGCGCCACCATGCTCTGGCTGCTGGGCGACTTCGGGGCCGTGCAGTCCGCATGGCCGGCGCTTCTCGGGCTCGCCGTGCTCGCGCCCTGGGTGTTCGCACTGGCGCCGGACCTGAACCTCATCGCCGCCGGCGAGGTTCGCGCCGCGG
>JAUIAI010000924.1 GCA_030425615.1 Gammaproteobacteria bacterium | reverse complement strand
CCCGGAAGGGCGTCGTTGGTGGCGAGCGGATAAACGTAATCGAGCACCAGGCAGGGCAGCGGCTCGGTCGGCCCCTCACAGGCGGCGCCCTCATCCGGCTTCACGAACGCGAGCCCGATGTACTGCAGCCCGGTATAGAACATGCGCTGGTTTCGTGACCGCAGTGCCCGCTCGAACGTCTCGCGATCGAGTCTGCCCGAGGCTTCGACCAGACTGCGGATGGTCTGCAGGGCTCCGGTCAGTTCGTCCAGCGAGCGGTCTACGGCAAGCGTGGCATGGCTGGCACGCTGGACGAAGCCCTCCTCGAGACTGCGTCTGGCGAGCCTGTCGGTGTACACCCAGAGGAGCACGGTCGTGATGCCGCCGAAAAGCAGCCCCGCCAGTGCAGCCCAGGCCGGCCGGTTCACCGCGACGCCCCGGCCCGGGGGAACCGTGGCCCTGGCTGAGAGCGCGCCTCAGGGACTTCCCTGGTATTCAAAGCCGGATTCCCCGATAGGCAGAAAACGGGTATTGCGGCACCCTTTGAGGGTAATTCCCGTGCGGCAGGCATCCCCGAGCTACCGCACGGTTCGAGGGCGAATGCCGTTGCTTCGGCGCGGCATCCGCCCCCTTTTTTTTGCCCCCCGACTTCATCCGACCCAACGGCGCGCATTGCGGAAGATGCGCATCCACGGCGATGCCTCGCCCGCCTCTCGCGGCGCCCAGCTCATCTGCACCGTCCGGGCGACCCGTTCGGGGTGAGGCATGAGGACCGTGGCGCGACCGTCCGTCGAACACAGGCCCGTGACACCTTCCGGCGAACCATTGGGGTTGGACGGATAGCGCGACGCCGGAGCGCTTTGCGCGTCGGCAGCGAAGCGGATGACCGCGGAGCGCGACCAGGCATCGTGCGCGGCGTTCGGATCCGGACTGAGACGGCCTTCGCCGTTGGAGACCACGATGGGCGCGCTGCTTCCGGCCATGCCGGAGAACATGATCGAAGGCGAATCCAGGACCTGGACCTGCACCAACCGCCCTTCGAACTGCTCGGAGCGATTGCGTACGAATCTCGGCCAGTGAGCCGCGCCGGGGATCAGCGACTTCAGCTCCGCCATCATCTGGCAACCGTTGCATACACCGAGGGAGAACGTGTCGGGACGATGGAAGAAGGTCATGAACTGCTCGGCCATGGCCGCGTTGAACAGCACGGACGCCGCCCAGCCCCGCCCCGCGCCGAGCACGTCACCGTAGGAGAAGCCACCACAGACGGCGAGTCCCTTGAACCCTGCAAGCGAAGCACGACCGGCGAACAGATCCGACATGTGAACGTCCACCGCGTCGAATCCTGCATGGGTGAAGGCCGCCGCCATCTCGAGCTGGCTGTTCACGCCCTGCTCGCGCAGGATGGCCACCCGCGGCCGGACGCCGGTCGCGATCATCGGCGCGGCGACGTCGTCCTGCGGATCGAATGACAGCGACCAGTGCAGGCCGGCCGCTTCGGGCTCGGTGACGGTCGCCAGCCACTCGTCGGCGCAATCGGGATCATCACGCAGACGCATCATCTGGTGGCTGACAGCGCTCCAGTGACGTCTCAGCGTCAGTCGCGATTCGCGATAGATGCACCGGCCGTCGCGGTAGAGTCCGATTTCCTCGCCCTCGGCCGGCTTACCCACGACATGGCTGCAGCGTCCGAGCCCCGCTTCGCGCAGGCGGCCCAG
>JAUIAI010000030.1 GCA_030425615.1 Gammaproteobacteria bacterium | reverse complement strand
CGACCGGAACGCCCATCTGTTCGAGGATCAGGCACATCTCGGAGCGGATGTCCTGCAGGGAATCTACCGGCGGGACGGGGAAGTAGCCGCCCTTGACCGTGGGCCGGTGCCCAAGGTTGCCGCCCTCCAGTTCCTTGCCCGACGACCAGAAGCCCTCTTCCACGTTCAGGCGGTAGAAGCTTCCGGACATGTCGGTGCCCCAGGTGACCGAGTCGAACAGGAAGAACTCGGGCTCCGGGCCGAAATAGGCGACATCACCGAGGCCGGACGACTTGAGGTAGGCCTCGGCTCGACGCGCCAGAGAACGCGGATCGCGGGCATAGCCCTTGCCGTCGGAAGGCTCGACCACGTCGCAGGTCAGCAGCAGGGTCGGCTCCTCGCGGAACGGATCCATCACGGCGGTCGCAGGATCGGGCATGAGCAGCATGTCGGACGCCTCGATGCCCTTCCAACCCGCGATCGACGAGCCGTCGAACGCGTGGCCGTCGTCGAACTTGTCCTCCTGGAACGCCGAAATCGGCACGCTGACGTGCTGTTCCTTGCCCTTCGTATCGGTGAAGCGGAAGTCGACAAACTTGACCTCGTGGTCCGAGATCATCTTCATCACATCTTTGGCACTGGCCATCTAGAGGCTCTCCTCGTAAGTCTTCGACAAGACCGGATCGACGTGCATTCGAACCGGCCGGATCTCTGGGCAACGTCCCGGCGCACGACTGCCGACGGGCGCGCTGATTCTCGGTGAATTGGCACCGTGGCCGCAAATCGCTCCGCAACGGAGACGACGCGGTTCGGACGTTGCCCCTGACTGAGCAGCATCCGTGCCAACCCGGGAATCGGCCTCAATCAAGGCCGCACGCCGCGAATCGCCCCGCCAGGCAGTCTCAGGGGGGACACGTGCCCCCCATTCGGGATGGGCAGATCGTCGATGCACCATTGTAGAGCGCCCCGATTCGGTGCATCAATGCATAATGCACTGTCGCAGTGCATTCTCGTGCATATGCACCGATGCCGAACACTCCACCCGGAGCATTCAGGCTTCGAGAAAGCGTTCGGTCAGGTCGTTCAGGAAACGCAGACCGAGAGGCGTGGCACGGAGCACGGTCGGGTCCGGATCGAGCAACCCGTCCTCGACGGCGCGTGCCAGACGCGAGCCGAACACGGCCAGACTCAGACCGGTCTGCGTCTCGAACAGCGCGGATGGCACCCCCTCGACCAGCCGGAGCGCATTGAGGGCGAACTCGAACACCATGTCGGAGGCATCCAGCCGGCGCTCGCTCTCGACGGGCCGGCCGGCGGCAACCTCGGCCATGTAGCGGCGCGGGTGCCGCCATCTCACCTGGCGCACGACGCCGTCGTGGCCGCTGATCTTGCCGTGCGCCCCGGCACCGATTCCGAGATAGTCGCCGAATCTCCAGACCTCGAGGTTGTACCGGCAACGATGCCCGGGCCTGGCGAACGCGGAGACCTCGTAGCGCTCCAGGCCGGAGTCGGCCGCACAGGCGAGCACAGCATCGAACATCTCGTCCGCCGGATCGGGACCCGGGATGTCGGGCGGGGTGAACCGGGCGAACAGGGTGTTGGGTTCGATCGTGAGCTGATAGCAGGACCAGTGCGGGGGTCGCCACGCACGCACGCGGGCGAGATCGCGCTCGAGTCCGGCCATGTCCTGACCGGGCAACGCGAACATCAGGTCCACGTTGAAGTGTTCGAAGTGCTCGGCCGCCTCGGCGATCGCGGCTTCGGCCTGCACGGAATCGTGTACCCGCCCGAGCCGCTGCAGCGCCGCATCGTCGAAGCTCTGTACACCGATCGACAGACGGGTGACGCCCGCACGGGCGTAGCCGGCGAACCGGTTGCGCTCGAATGTTCCCGGGTTCGCCTCGAGCGTGATCTCGGCCCCGGGAAGCAAACGCAGCCGGGCCCGGATCGCGTCCAGCAGCCGCTCGATCCGCTCCGGCGGAAACAGACTGGGCGTTCCTCCGCCGATGAACACGGTGCTCACCGAGCGCCCCCAGATCGCAGGCAGGGCCGTCTCGAGGTCGGCGATCAGTGCGTCCAGATAGGCTTCCTGATCGTCGTCGTCGCCTCCGCGTTCGTGTGAATTGAAATCGCAGTAGGGACACTTGCGAAGGCACCACGGCAAATGCACGTACAGGCCCAGCGCAGGTGGCGACGCCGGTCTGGGCGACTCCGGGCGCAGGCCGGCGAGCACGGCCGCGCGGGGTGCGCCCGGCTCAGGCATGGCCGAGCCGGGCGATCAGTTCGCGCATGGCGATCGCCCGGTGACTGATCCGGTTCTTTTCGTCAGGTGCGAGCTCGGCGGCGGTACAGCCGTGTGACGGCAACCAGAAATGCGGGTCGTATCCGAAGCCGTTGCCGCCCCGGGGCTGCTCGACCACCCTGCCCCACCACCGCCCCTCGGCGATCACCGGCTGCGGATCGTCCGGCGCAACGACCCAGACCAGCAGGCAGACATAGCAGGCGGCGCTGATTCCGTCGTCCGCGAGCGACGGGTCCAGCTCGCGCAGCGCCTCGATCAGGCACGCATTGTTCCCGGCGTCTCCCGCTTCGCCGCCCCGTGTGGCCGCGAAACGGGCCGACAGCACGCCGGGCGCTCCGCCCAGAGCGGGTACACAGATACCGGAATCGTCCGCCAGCGCCGGCAGACCCGACGCGGCGCTCGCATGCCGCGCCTTGGCCAGTGCGTTCTCCACGAAAGTGACGTGCGGTTCCTCGGCCGCCTCGATGCCGAGTTCCCCCTGCGACACGACCTGCCAGGACAAGGGGGCGAGCAGACGCGAGAACTCACGCAACTTGCCCGGATTCGAAGACGCCAGCACCACGCGCGCGCCGGCGTCGTCTCGCTCGCGCGTCTTGCTCACAAAGCGCCTCCGCCGCAAGCGGACGCTGACGTTTCCACTTCGTTCATGCCTGCTCCAACGCCTTACGCTGACCGGCGACGAGGGACTGCACACCGGCACGGGCGAGCGCCATCATGGCCTCCAGCTCCGCGGACGAAAAGGGCTCGCCCTCGGCCGTGCCCTGGAGCTCGACGATGCCGCCCGAGCCCGTCATAACGACGTTCATATCCGTGTCGCAGCCCGAGTCCTCGTCATAGTTCAGATCCAGCACCGGGCGCCCGGCAACGATGCCCACGGAGACGGCCGCCACCGCGTCGCGCAGCGGCAGTGCCTCCAGCGCGCCCTGCGCGACCAGGCCCGTCAATGCGTCATACAGCGCCACATAGGCACCGGTGATGCTGGCGCAACGCGTGCCGCCGTCGGCCTGCAGCACGTCGCAGTCCAGGGTCACGGTCCGCTCGCCCAGGGCGGCGAGGTCGGTGACGGCACGCAGGCTTCGGCCGATCAGGCGCTGGATCTCCTGCGTGCGCCCACTCTGCTTGCCACGCGCGGCCTCGCGCGCGCCACGGGTGTGGGTGGCCCGGGGCAGCATGCCGTACTCGGCGGTCACCCACCCCTGCCCACGGCCCATCAGAAACGGCGGCACGCGCTGCTCGACGCTGGCCGTGCACAGCACCCGGGTCTCGCCCACCTCGATGAGCACGCTGCCTTCGGCGTGACGGGTGAAGCCACGGGTGATTCTGAGCGGCCGCGATTGGTCGTCGCGGCGGCCGTCGGGTCGTTGGGTCATGCGCGGGGTCCTCCGGCGGATTCGGAAAGCCGGATAGGGTACGACACCCGGTCAGCGTCCCGCAGAGCGCTCGATGGCAGCCCGGATCTCGTCGATCGTGCGCTCGATCTCATCGTCGCTGATCTCGTCGGTCGGCCCATCGTCGGCGGCTCCCGAACCCATGGCGATCGTGGTCGTCATGGCGCCGTCGGGCAACTCCTCGGACGAAGTGCTGCCCAGCACCGCCTCGGACTCCCAGCGCACGACGAGCGCCGTGGCGTTGTCTGCCGCCGGCCCGCCCTGGGCGGCGGCGCGGCGCACGAGGCGCGGCCCGGCTTCGCGCAGCCGCTGGTCCATCACGCCGCCGACCAGCGCCGCGTCATCGAGCGCCCCCCAGACCCCGTCCGAGCAAAGAAGCAGGTGATCGCCTGCCCGCAGCATGTGCGCCCCGCTGATCTCGACCTGGGGATCGAACGGAGAGCCCAGGCAGTTGAGCACCTTGTTGCGCTCCGGATGGTCATCCTGCTCCTCGGGCCTGATCAGTCCCAGGCGGAGCAGACTCTGCACCTTGGAGTGATCCTCCGTGCGTTCGTGAACGCGGCCCTCCCGCAGCCAGTACAGGCGCGAATCCCCGGCATGTGCCCACCAGGCATGGCCGTGCTGGATGATGGCCGCGACCACCGTCGTTCGCGGCGACTCCGGCAGCTGATTGTCGTTCTGATAGGCAAGGATATCCTCGTGGGCGCGAATCAGCGCGCGATCCAGGAAGCCCGCCGGATCCGCGAGGGCCGGCCGGGCGCTGGCCTGGAACAGCGTGCCCACGGCCTGCAAGGTCAGTTGCGCGGCCACCTCGCCACGCAGGTGACCGCCCATACCGTCGGCCACCACCAGGAGCAGACTGTCGCGCGTGTAGGCATAGCCCATGCGGTCCTGGTTCTGGTGCCGGCCGCCGATGACCGAGTCCTGGAATATCGAGAAACGCACGTGGGGCCGCCCCGCTTGCTCAGTTGTTCGGCACGATCAGGCTGTGATGCCTATCGTCCTGGGGTGCGCCCTTGCCGAGGCGGCTCATCCAGCGCGGCCAGCGCCCACGCGGCGCCGGCGGCACCTCGATCGCGCGCAACGCCCGCTGCAATGCGAACACGCTCTGCGGCCGCTCAACCGGATCGAGCTTCACGCACCAGACGACGATGTCCAGCAGCGCCGGAGAATAGTCTCCGGCCAGCGCTTCGATGGCGCCGAGCAGTTCGTCGGCGGTTTCGCGTTTGTCCGCCGGTTGCGGCGGCTTGCCGGCCATGCAGGCATACATGCTGGTCCCGAGGCCGTAGATGTCGGTCCAGGGCCCGAGCGCGCTGTCGCGCCGGTGCAGTTCGGGCGCCGCGAAACCCGGGGTGTACATCGGGAACAGTTTGGGCAGATCGTCGTCCAGCGCCCGGCGCGCCGCGCCGAAATCGAGCAGCAGCGGCGTGCCGTCCATGCGCAGGTAGATGTTCGCCGGTTTCAGATCCAGATGCAGCAAACGGTTCGCATGAACCTCGCGCAGGCCGTTCATCACGAGATTGAAGACGTGCAGCACGTGCCGTTCGGGCAGGACACCGGCCGGCAGCGTCGGCACCGGGGGTTTGCGCAGTCTCAGGCCGCGCGCCCGCCCCGGGTCTCCGCCCGCCTTCTCGGCGGCGGCGATCGCGGCCTCGGCGTCGCGACGCACCTTGCGGTAGCGAAGGACGATCTCCTGCAGGCTGCGGCCCTGCTCGAACGCCATGACCATGTAGACGGTCTCGTGCGCGCGAAAGAAGTTAACCACGCGCACGACATTCGGGTGAAAGATGCGCGCCAGCGTGCGACCTTCCTCGAAGAAGCACTTCAGGCCGTTGCGGAACGTGGCCTGGTGCTTGGAGTCGACCACGGGCACGAACTCACCCTCGTGACGGGTGACGAGATTGCTCGGCAGGTACTCCTTGATCGCGTAGGGCGTGCCCTTGTCGTCTTCGGCGAGATAGACGATCGAAAAGCCGCCGCTGGCGATCTTTCGTACGATACGATAGCCGTGTAACTCCAGGCCATCGGGCAGTGCGGCGTTTTTCTGGGTTCCCATGCAGCAGTCTTCTGCGCGTCCGCCCGTATAGACCGTTCGATCGGTCTGCCGGATATCCGGCTCGGCAAGCACGGGGACACGTCGTTAACATGATTCTACGATCATTGGCTGCGCGCACGCGGATGGCATGAAGCAGGATCCTCAATTGGCAACACGTCCCGTGCAGAGCATGACCGGCTACGGCTCGGCCTCACGCGACGAGCCTCTGCCGGTGCACGTGGAGCTGCGGGGCGTCAACGGGCGATTCCTCGATCTCACGGTGCGCATGCCTGACGAGCTGCGCCCCTTCGAGACCGTCGTGCGGGATCGCGTGCGTCGCGCGGTCGAGCGCGGCAAGGTCGAGTGCCGGATCACGCTCGATCGCGACCGCGCACCCCAGCTGGATGCGCCTGACCCGGACGTTCTCGCCCGCCTCGTGAACCACATCGAGGCGCTGCGTCGCGCGATGCCCGACACCACGCCGCCGAGCGTCACGGATCTTCTGACCACCCCCGGCCTGTTCGCCCGCCCCATCGAGACCGAAACGCTGCGCGCGCCGTTGCTCGACGCCCTCGAGGAGGCCCTCGGGCAGTTCCTGGAAGCCCGCCGCAACGAGGGCGACCGCCTGGTCCGGCTGCTGCAGACGCGCCTCGACGCCATCGACGCCTCCGCCCGGGCGCTAAGCGCCGCCGCACCCGAGCTGCTCGAGCGCTTCCAGACCCGGCTCGTGGAACGGATCGAACAGGCCCTCGGCCTGACCGAGGGCGCGGATCGCATCCCCGCGGAGGAAGTCATGGTGCGGGTACGCCAGGAGGTGGCCGCTTACGGCCTGCGAACCGACACGGCCGAGGAGCTCGACCGCCTGCGCAGCCACGTCCAGGAGTTCCACCAGCGACTCGAGGGTTCGGGTCCCGTCGGCAAACGGCTGGACTTCCTGACGCAGGAGCTCAATCGCGAGGCGAACACCCTGGCCTCGAAGGCGGCCGGGCTCGAAATCGCGCGCGCGGCGGTGGAACTGAAGGTTCTGATCGAGCAGATCCGGGAACAGATCCAGAATCTCGAATGAGCCCATCCCCGCCTCCTTCGCCGCGCGCAGGCAGCCTGTTCATCGTGGTCGCTCCCTCGGGGGCGGGCAAGACATCGCTCGTTCGCGCCCTGCTCGATCACCACGCCGGCCTCCAGTTGTCCGTCTCGTTCACGACCCGGGCTCCGCGCGAGGGCGAGGTCGACGGGCGCGACTACGTCTTCGTCGACCGGGCCGAATTCGAGCGCCGCCGGGAGGCCGGCGAGTTCCTCGAGTGGGCCGAGGTACACGGCAACCTGTACGGCACCTCACGCGCCTGGATCCTGCAACGCATGGCCGACGGCGACGACATCCTGCTCGAGATCGACTGGCAGGGCGCCGAGCAGGTCACGCGCCAGATTCCGGAGGCCGTGGGCGTGTTCATCCTGCCGCCGTCGATCGAAGAACTCCGCATGCGCCTGCGTCGCCGGGGTCAGGATCCCGAGGAGACCATCGAGCGTCGCGTGCGTGCTGCCGCGCGGGAATTGCAGGAGGCGAATCGCTTCGAATATGTTATTATTAATCAAGACTTTGCAAGTGCCCTACAAGAATTGAGCGCGGTGATCACCGGAGCCCGCACCCGGTTCGCGCGCCAGTACGCCCGTCACACGGCGTTGTTCGAGCAACTCGGCATCCGTCCGAACTGATTCCCGGGTCAGGTCGTCCGCCGCGAGCGGGCGTCGCACTGCCCGGACTTTCAGCCGTTCATCCCACGCGACTGCGTGGATTTGTTGCGTCGTTCCCTCTTCCATCCGATCATCCCGACATGGCCCGAATCACCGTAGAAGACTGTCTCCAGCAGATCCCCAACCGTTTCGAGCTCACGCTCGCGGCGACCTATCGCGCCCGTATGCTGGCGCAGGGCCACACACCGCGTATCGACGCCAAGGACAAGCCCACGGTGACCGCGCTGCGAGAGATCGCCGCGGGTGAGATCGGCCGGGAGATGTTGCGCCGCGTCCCGACTTGAACACCCCCGACCCACAGGTCCACGCGGCCGCGCTGGCGGCCGAACCCGACTCCACGCCCGCGGGCGTGGCGGTCATCTACACCGCGCTCCCCGAGAGCACCCAGGTCGCCACGCTGGCGACCCTGATGGACACGGTCGCGAGCTACCTCGGGGAGGAAGATCAGCGACGCATCCGCGACGCCTACCGTTTCGGAGACGAGGCCCACCTCGGCCAGTTCCGCTCCAGCGGTGAACCCTACATCTCGCATCCCATCGCCGTCGCGGAGATCTGCGCCGGCTGGAAGCTCGACGCCGAGTCGATCATGGCCGCGCTGCTGCACGACACGGTCGAGGACACATCGGTCTCGAAGCAGGACGTCCACGAGCGTTTCGGTTCGCAGGTCTCCGAGATCGTCGACGGACTGTCCAAGCTGGATCGCGTCAGCATCGATTCGCGGGAGGCCCGTCAGGCAGAGAGCTTTCGCAAGATGCTGCTCGCGATGGCGCGCGACGCGCGGGTCATCCTCATCAAGCTCGCCGATCGTCTGCACAACATGCGCACGATCGAAGTGCTCCCGCCGGCCAAGCGCCGGCGCATCGCCGTCGAGACCCTGCAGGTCTACGCACCCATTGCCAGCCGGCTCGGGCTTTACACGCTTTACCGCGAACTGCTCGATCTCTCCTTTCGCGCCGCGTATCCGAAGCGCTTCGAGGTCCTGAGCAAGGCGGTGCGTGCCGCGCGTGGCAACCGGCGCGAGACCATCGCCCGGGTCTATGCAGACGTCCAGAAAGCGCTGCCCAAGGCCGGCGTGAACGCCAAGGTCTTCGCCCGTGAGAAGGCGCTGTACTCCATCTACCAGAAGATGCGCCTGAAACGGCTGCCCTTCTCCAAGGTGTACGACGTCTACGGCGTACGCATCATCGTCGAGACCGTGCTGGACTGCTACAAGGCGCTGGGTGCGCTGCACATGACCTTCAAGCCCATTCCCGGTCGCTTCAAGGACTACATCGCGCTCGGCAAGGAAAACGGTTACCAGTCCCTGCACACTTCGCTGATGGGCCCTTCCAACATGCCCATCGAGTTCCAGATCCGAACCGAGGAGATGCAGCGAATCGCCGAGAGCGGCGTGGCCGCGCACTGGCTCTACAAGAGCGAGGGGGAGGACTTCTCCGATCTGCAGAAGCTCGCCCACTCCTGGCTCAAGACCCTGATCGACATCGAGCACAACACCGGTGATCCGCTCGAGTTCATGGATCACGTCAAGGTCGACCTTTTCCCGGACGAAGTCTACGTGTTCACCCCGGTCGGCGACATCCGCTCGCTGCCGCGTCACGCCACGGCCCTCGATTTCGCCTATTCGGTGCACACCGACGTGGGCAACAAGGCCGTCGGCGCGAGAATCAACGGTGCGCCTGCCCGCCTGAACGAGGCGCTGTCCAGTGGCGACGTGGTCGAGATCCTCACGAGCGAGAACGCCCACCCGCAGCCGGTCTGGCTGTCCTACGTGCGCAGCGGCAAGGCCCGCTCGGAGATCCGGCACTTCCTCAAGACGATGCGCTACGACGAGTCCGTGGCACTCGGGCGCCGGCTGTTCCAGCAGGCGCTTGCATCGCTCGGCATCGATGCGAACGCCGTCGATTCCGAAATGGCCGAGCGCTCGGCCCGTGACAGCGGCGCCGCCGACCTCCTCTCACTGTACGCCGAGATCGGCATCGGCAAGCGTCTCGCCCCGCTCGAGGCACGTTCGCTCGCGCTGCTGGCGCGCGGCAAGCCCGAGGCCGCGCGCATCATGCCGCGCCTGGCGCCGGTGCTCATCCGCGGCGACGAACGCAGCGCGGTCACCTATGCGTCCTGCTGCTCGCCGATCCCGGGCGACCAGATCATCGGTCATCTGCGCGGTGGTCACGGACTCACCCTGCATCGCAACCGATGCAAGACCGCCCTGCGTCAGCGCGAGCGCGACGCGGACCGCTTCATCGACGTGGACTGGTCCGACCGGCTCGAAGGCGTGTTCCGCACGCGCATCGAACTCAGCGTGACCGCGGGCCGCGGTACGCTGGGCAAGGTGGCCGCCGAGATCGCCGCCAGCGACGCCAACATCAGTGACGTCGCCATGCACGAGCAGGGCAAGGACGGCCACCTGGAATTCGTGATCGAGGTCCGCGACCGAACCCATCTGGCGCAGCTGCTGCGCAACCTGCGCCGGCTGCCGGACGTGCACACCGTCAGCCGCGTCTGAATCCGGTTCGCCGCCTGGAACGCGCCGGTCCGGCATTCTCGCCGCCTGCGGGGCGACGCAGATGCGCGATCAGGGCTGCGGGTAGTGGATCTCGACGATCTCCAGGAGATCCTCGCCTGCGGGGGTACGCAGGACCACCTCGTCGCCGAGCGTCGCGCGCAGCAGCGCCTTCGAGACAGGCGCGATCCAGCTGACCCTCCGGCTCGGGGCATCCACTTCGTCCACCCCCACGATGGTGACCTCCTCCGGCCCTTCGCCGTTGCGCAGGAAGCTCACGCACGCGCCGAAGAAGACCCTGTCGCGTTGTTCCTGGAGGGCCGGATCCACCACCACCGCGGACTCGAGCCGCTTGGTGAGGAAACGGATGCGACGGTCGATCTCGCGCAGCCGCTTCTTGCCGTAGATGTAATCGCCGTTCTCGGAACGGTCACCATTCGAAGCCGCCCAGGACACGACTCCGACCACCTCCGGCCGCTGACGATCGATGAGATCCAGCAGCTCGCTGCGCAGGGCATCGCGGCCGGCCGGCGTAATGTAGTTGCGAAAACCACTCGGGAGCGTGGGCGCCTCGGGCGCTCCGTCGTCCTCGTCGTCGTGGTCGGACTCGCGAACGAATGCCTTGTTCATGGCGTGGCGACCCCGAAAGAAACCTGCCCGGCCGTCAGGCCCCGGCCACTGCCATTTCGCCGATCAGGACCGAGCCCGAGCGCTTGCCACCCCGTTGCAGGACATCCGCGCCCACCGCGGTGATTCCGCGGAACATCTCCGGCAGCGTGCCGGCGATGGTGATCTCCTCGACCGGGTGGCGTATCTCGCCGTTCTCGACCCAGTAGCCGCTGGCCCCCCGGGAGTAGTCACCGGTGACGTAGTTGACCCCCTGCCCCATCAGTTCGGTGACGAGCAGGCCGGTGCCCAGTTTGCCCAGCATGGCCTCGAAATCGTCCCCGGGCCGCGTGTTCCGACTGGTGAGGGTGAGCAGATGCGAGCCGCC
>JAUIAI010000923.1 GCA_030425615.1 Gammaproteobacteria bacterium | reverse complement strand
GCACCTCGGGCGGAACGCTCGGTCCGGTGGTCGTCGAGGTGAACAGCGTCTTCTCGTCCTTGCCGCTGCCGGTCTTCGCGGCGGGCTTGGCGAACTTGCGCGGCAGCGTGTCGGCGAACATGCGCTGAGGACCGAAGCTGAACACCACGTCTTCGGCCGTCACCTCGTCGCCGTTGTGGAACTTCGCGCCCTTGCGCAGCGTGAGCTCGATGGTGCGGCCGTCGATGCGGCGCCAGCTCTCGGCAAGGCCCGGGATCCGCGACAGATCGCCCTGCCGGTCCAGCTCGATCAACGGTGCGTAGATCATCGGGAAGATGCGCGCGCCCACGTTGCTCTGCTCACGCAGCGGCGTCAGCGCCCCGGAATTCACAACCTGCTGGACGCCGACCCGGACGATCGGCCGCGTATCCGGGCCGGCGTTGGCGGCCGCGTGGGCGGGCGCGGCGATCGCGAGACCCATTGCAAGGCTCACGGCCGGCAAAGCACGCCGGACGATTGGAACGAACGAGATGAACATGGAACCTCCGAAGCTTGGCGGGCAATCACTCAGACGCCCGGATCGGGCGTGGCCGCAAAGCTATTCCGACTCCGTAACGCGCGCGTGACGGCGGTGTGTCGGAATCGTGTCAGAGGGGGGTGCGCAGTGGGGTGCTCAGGGAGGTGCGCAGGGGCAGTGCGCAGGGGGGCGCCGAGGAGAGCCGCCTCGCCGAGGGCCGCGCCGCCCTGGCGATGCGGGCAAATACCGGCATCAGTCTCGACGGCTCTCCAGCCACTGCTCGTAAGACGGCGTCTTCATCTCGAAGCGGCTGGTGGTGCGCACATAGCCGCCCGGGCTGCGCGTGCGCCCGATGAGATCGAGCCCTTCTGTGTCCACGTAACAGCGCTCGGGATTCAGGATTCGCTCGTCCTGGACGTGGATCGCCACCACGTTGCCGATGACCATACGGTTGGGCGCGTTGATGTCGACGATCTGCTGGAGCACGCACTCGTAGGCGACGGGGCTCGCCGCGATACGCGGCACGCTCACCCGCTCGCTGGCCACGGTCTCCAGGCCGGCGACATCGAGCTCGCTCTCGCCGGCCGGGAAGTCCACGGCCGTGGTGTTCATGGCCTCGGCCAGTTCGAACGGCACCAGGTTCACCACGAACTCGCGCCGGGTCTCTATGTTGGCGAACGAATCCTTCTCGCGGTCCGGATGCGGCGCGATGCCGATGGCCAGCCGCGGCGGCGCGCCGGAGTAGGCATTAAAGAACGAGAACGGCGCGGCGTTGACCACGCCGGCGGCGTCGGCCGTGACCAGCCACGCGATGGGCCGCGGCACCACGGTGGCGGTGATCAGCTTGTAGCAGTTGGTGGGGGTCAGTGCCTTGGGATCGAAGAACATCAGCCCTGCTCCTTGAGCCAGTCGGCGTGCTTGCGCATCGGCATGTCGAACACTTCGGTGGTGCGGATGTAGCCGCCCGGGCTGCGCAGCCGCCCGATGACGCCCAGGTTAGGCGTATCCACGTGGCATCGCTCCGGGTTGAGAACGAACTCGTCGGCGATGTGGATGCCGACGACGTCGCCGAGCACCAGGTGGTACGGGGCATCGATGTCGACGACCTTCTGCAGCCGGCATTCGTAGGCGACCGGGCTCGCCGCGATGCGCGGCATGTCGATCTTCTCGCACGGCGCGGTCTCGAGCCCGGCCGCCTCGAGC
>JAUIAI010000922.1 GCA_030425615.1 Gammaproteobacteria bacterium | reverse complement strand
CGAAGGGTCAGCAGACGGGCCTGATCGATCATGCACCGTGCCTCGGCGATGCGCTCCTGCCAGACCGTCTGCTTCGCGACCGGCTGGCCGAAGGCGACCCTTTCGTTGAGACGGCGGCACATGTACTCGAGCGCACGTTCGGCCGCGCCTATCGAGCGCATGCAGTGATGGATGCGGCCCGGGCCGAGGCGGCCCTGGGCGATCTCGAATCCACGGCCTTCACCGAGCAGAATGTTCTCGGCCGGAACGCGGACGTCCTTGAAGGTGACTTCGCAATGACCGTGCGGCGCGTCGTCGTAGCCGAAGACGCTCAGGGGCCGCACGACCTCGACGCCCGGGGTGTCACGCGGTACCACGATCATCGATTGCTGCTCGTGGCGGCCTGCGTCCGGGTTGGTCTTGCCCATGAAGATGATCACGTCGCAGTGCGGATGGCCGATACCGGAGGTCCACCACTTGCGCCCGTTGATGACGTAGTCGTCACCCTGCCGCTCGATGCGCGACTGGATATTCGTTGCGTCCGAAGAGGCTACGTCCGGTTCGGTCATTGCGAAGGCCGAGCGGATTTCGCCGCGCAGCAGCGGATCCAGCCACTGGCGCTTCAGGGGCTCGCTCGCGTAGCGCTCGAGCGTCTCCATGTTGCCTGTGTCGGGCGCCGAGCAGTTGAAAACTTCCGAAGCCCAGTGGACCCGGCCCATGATCTCGCAAAGCGGCGCATAGTCGGTGTTGGAAAGCCCCTCGGGAACCCGTTCGGAAAACGGCAGGAACAGGTTCCAGAGGCCACGCTCGCGCGCCTTCGGCTTGAGTTCCTCGATGACCGAGACCACCTTCCAGGGGTCGCCTGCCCGTCGGTTGGCATCCACCTCCTCGTGGAAGCGGTGCTCGTTCGGGTAGATGTGCTCGTCCATGAAGGCGAGCAGGCGCTTACGCAAGTCCTGGCATCGCTCTGAGTAGTTGAAATCCATCGTGGTCTCCTTGGTCGGTCGTTCGGTCGGTGTCAGGCCATTCGCTCGACTATGCTCCAGGCCTGCTCGGCGAGCGGGCGGGCGCGCTCCCCGGCCTCCGCCGCACGGTCGCTGGCCGCTGTGCCGTCCAGCGCCCGTTTGGCGATTCCCTGCAGGATCGCAGCCAGACGGAACATGTTGTAAGCGATGTAGAAATCCCAGTTATCGATGCCGTCGCGGCCGGTGCGCCTGCAATAGGCATCGATGTACTGCCGCTCGGTGGGAATGCCGAGTTCGGCGAGGTTGAGCCCTGCGATACCCCGGAACTTGCCGGGAGCGATGTGCCAGCTCATGCAGTTGTAGGAGAAGTCTGCCAGCGGGTGTCCGATCGTGGCCAGTTCCCAGTCGAGCACCGCCAGCACGCGAGGCTCGGTCGGGTGGAAGACCATGTTGTCGAGCCGGTAGTCACCGTGCACGATGGTCGACTCGTCGCCGGCGGGGATGTTCTCGGGCAGCCAGGCGATCAGTTCGTGCATCTGTGGGATGGGTTCCGTCTCGGAGGCCAGATACTGTTTCGACCAACGGCCGATCTGGCGGGCGAAATAGTTGCCCGGGCGTCCGAAGTCGCCAAGGCCGACCGCCTCGTGGTCCACCTGGTGCAGCGTGGCGATGACGCGGTTCATCTCATCGTAGAGCGCCGTTCGTTCGTGCACGCCCATACCGGGCAGGTGCTGGTCCCAGAAGATCCGACCCTCGA
>JAUIAI010000029.1 GCA_030425615.1 Gammaproteobacteria bacterium | reverse complement strand
GCCGCTTCTCGAGCAGGGCCACCTTGTGCGCGTTGCGCCGGACTGCCAGCCGCCGGATCGCCGACCCGGAGGCGTTGGCGGCCATGTCGGCCCAGACCTTGCGCTCGTGGTTGTGCGCCAGATAGATGAGGGCCGGTTGTTCGTGTCCCCGGCGGCGCAGCCGCTCGGAGCTCGCGAGCACGGACTCGAGCGCCCACCCGCTGCCCAGCTGGTCGAACACCACGGCATCGAACCGTCGCGCCACCAGCAACTCCTCGAGCACGCGGCGGGCCGCCGGCGTGTCGTGGATGCCGGCGGTCACGGGCAGGGCCTCGGTCAGCGCCACCCAGGGTGCGCGCCGGGTTCCGCCGGCGATGCCGCACCAGTCGATGGCGGCGTGTTCGGGTCCCGCCTCCCGGCCCGGCCCCTCGTGACCCAGCACGCTCACGGCGATGCCCGAATCGGCGAGCGCCCGGATCATGCCGGCCGAGTAGACGCGATCCCCGGACACCCGGGGCCACGGCATCTCGCGGCAGATCCAGAGCCAGGGACGGCGCCCCGGAATGACGGGATTAGTGTGCGGCTTCACGGGCATGTCGTCTCGGATGCGGAGGGGTTTCGTCGCTGCCGACCCCCCGGGCCGGCAGGCGTCGCGCTGCGCAGATCGGCGCGGAAATACCAGGCACCGCCCGCTCCCATGACGAGCACGTAGAGCAGGGTCGTGGAAATCGCTGCGGCCGCCTGTGTCGTGGCGCCGCCGGTGACTGACACCGCCGCCGCGAAGGCGAGCGTGGCCAGCGCTGCCAGCACGATCTGGTCGGTCAGCAACGTCCGAACGGGCAGGCCGAGTGCACGGGTCACCTGGTGCATGGCCACCGGCACGAAAGCGAGTTGCGCGAGACCGATCGCCACGACCAGGATCGTCATGCCGTAGCGGGCGGCGAGGAACACGGCGGCGAGCTGCGCCAGCGACGCGCTCACCGACAGCCAGCTCGCGCGGGCGGCGGCCCCGACCGAGATCAGCGCATGCATGACGGTGGAGATCAGCGCGCCCGCGGTCGCGAACAGCGCCAGCGTACGCAGGGGCTCCGCGGCCGCGCCCATCGCCGGACCGAACACCAGCGGCACGATCCACGGTGCGAGCAACGCCAGCGAACCGAAAGCCAGCAGGCAGACGAAACCCGTGATGCGCAACGCCCGCCGCACGCCCGCCAGCAGCCTCGCGCGCTCGCGCTGCAACCGCGACAGGACCGCCATCGCGATCTCGCCGATCGAGAACTGCGTGACCATCTGGCCGGCCTGGATCACGCGGGTGACCAGGAAGTAGATGCCGACGTCGTGGTTGCCGAGGAACAGGCCGAGCGCCACCGCGTCGAGGCGGCGGGCCGCCTGATTGGCGAACTGTCCGGCCATGACGGGGCGGGCCACGGCCCAGAGCGGTCGCAGCGCGCGCGCGTTCAGGCGCATCTGCCAGGGTTTGACCGCGCTGGCGCGCACCAGCATCGCCAGCCCGACCGCGGCGACCGTCATCTGCTGGGCCACCAGCGCCCGGAATCCGAAATCGTTCAGAGCCAGGGTGAGCGCGACCGCCCCGCCCACGGACGTGGCGGTCAGCGTGCGGATCGCGATCGCACGAAGGCGCAGTTCGCGCCGCAGCACCGCGTGCAACGGAAAGCTCAGCCCTTGCAGGATCAGCACATTCGCCAGCGAGAGGAACACGAGTGGGAAATCGGGGCGGCCGAGCGCCCAGGCGAGCGGCCACGCGAGCCCCCACGACAAGGCCACGAGCGCGACGCCCAGCAGGGCGCTGGCCGCCATCGCCGCGCGCAGCGACCTGGGGTGCAGGCGGGGCCGCTGGATCAACGCCTCCGGCAGACCGAACTGAAGCAGGCACTGCAGGCTGAGCACGACCGATCCGGCGAGCGCAACCAGTCCGAAGTCCTCGGGCACCAGCAGGCGTGCCAGCAGCACGAACATCAGGAACGACAGCCCTTCGCTGCCCGCCGTCTCGATCGCGCGCCAGGCCGCGCCGCGCGAGGTCTTGGCCGCCAGTTCGCTCATGCCCGCTCGAACGCCCGGATATAGTCGATCTCGAACCGTCCGGGAAACGGCGTGCTCGCGTCCGGATCCGGGATCCAGTGCCGGTCGTGACTGCCCAGCGCCAGGTTGGCCACCAGGTACATCGGTTCGTGGATCGCGTGACCGTCCACCTGCCAGACCATGCGGCCGTCCACGATGAAGCGGATCGACCGTTCGGTCCACTCGCAGCCGAACACCTGCCAGCCGTCCGGGCCCGCGGGCACGTGCCGCCAGCCGCTGCCACGCCCGCGGGGGTCGCCCGGATCGCGCACGCTGAAATGCAGGTAGCCCGGTCGCTCGCCGCTGGCCTCCATGATGTCGATCTCGGGCGGCCACCCCTCACGCACCGGCAGCAGCCAGAACGCGGGCCAGAACCCACGGCCACGCGGCAGCCGTGCCCGCATCTCGAAGTAGCCGTAGCGCTGGGCGTGCGTGAGTTCGCTGGTGATGCAGCCAGATGTGTAGCGCATGCCGTGCAGCGCCTCCCGGATCCGTTCCGAGGCGACCGGTTGCGCCACCAGGTGCAGCGCGCCGTCGCGGATCTCGAACGGCTGGACGCCCAGCGCCCGATCGCCACGACCGGCATAGGCCGGGTCGACGTAGATCTGCTTCTCTTCGTTGATCACGTCCTTGCGCGGATGGCGCATGCGGCTGCGCCAGGCCGGCGCGCCGGGCACCCCGCCCTGCGCGTGCTCGTTGATCCGATCGAGTGCCGCGACGTCGAACTCATCCGCGAAAGTCGGCCGGTAGCGGGCACCCGGCACGGCGGGTGCCGGGGCGACCCCGGGTGTTCCCGCGCGGGCACGGCCGGTCACGCCGGTCGCGGGCGGCCCGCCCTGCGCGAGCGCCGCAGCGGAGACCAACGCCCCGCCCTGCCCGAGCGCCGCACCGGAAGCAATGGCCCCGCCCTGCACGACGGCCGCGCGCAGCCAGCGACGCCGCCCGCCGCGGACGGCTGCTCGGTGCGGGCGGCCGGCGCTGAAGGCCATCGTCAGCCGTCGTTGTAGACGATGCCGGGAACGGTCACGCCGTGCCCGGTCAGATCGCCCGCGAGACGCTGCAGGGCCTGCACCGGTGTGTGATCGCGCCGCGCGACGATGATCGCCGCGCCGGCGGCCTCCGCGATCATCTGGGCATCGCCCGACTCACCGGCCGCTCCCGTATCGATCAGGACCACGCCGAACCGCGGGCCCACGTGCGCCAGCAACCGGCTGAACAGCGGCTGCGCGAGCAGCTCGGAAGGATTCGGCGGGCAAGGCCCCGCCGGCAGCACCGAGAGCCCGGGAACCGCGGTGATCGACTTGATCGGGCGCCGGCTGCTGCGCCCGGCGAGGATCCCGGCCAGACCGCGCGTGCGCGGAATGCGGAACAGCGAGCGCAGAGACGAGTTACGAAGGTCCGCGTCGATCAGGAGCACCCGTTCGCCGCGCTGCGCGAACAGGGCGGCCAGATTCGCCGCCACGTGACTGCGCCCCTCGCCACGGCCGACGCCGCACACGGCCAGACAACGTCGGTGGGGAACGTCGAACCACTCGCGGGACAGGCGGTGCCGCAACGCGCGCAGTTCCTCCACGAAGGGGTGGTTCGGCCGGTGCGCGGCCACGAGATTCGGCGACAGCGAGCGGGTCAGGTCGGCCGACAGGAACGGTGCGTTGAACTGCGCGGCCAGCCCTTCGTCGAGCTGGGTCCTGCTCACAACGCCCATGTCACGGGCGATCTCGCCGAACAGGCGCTCATCGCCGTCCTGACGTTCGAGCACGGCCTGCACCTCGGTCGGCGTCATCGCCCCCATGCCCACGAGCATCGCGCCGATCGCGTGCTTGTCCTCGTCGACCACCCGGGCGAGTTCGCCGGCACGGGTCTCGCTGATCACCGTCACCGGATGGTCGACGGTCTCGTCGTCGTGCGTCTCTTCGATCTTCATCACGGTCTCCGGATCAGGCCTTGGCGGGCGATCGGCCCGGCAGGCGCGGCAGGCCGGGCAGCGCCGACATCACCGCGGCGGGGCCACGCCGGCGTGCGCGCGCCGACGGGCTGGAGGGCAACGCCGCCAGCACCGGCAGGCCGGTTGCCGCATCGACGTCGGCGAGCGTGCGCACCAGGGGTCGTGCGCTCTCGCGCGCCAGGGCCAGGGTCGTCCCCGCGAGCAGGCCCAGCATCAGGCCAACGACGAGATTGATCGCCGGCTTCGGCGACTCGGGCTTCATCGGCGCGACGGCCGGGGTGAGCACCGATGCGTTCGTCTGTGACAAACCGCTCTCGAGCGAGGACACGGCGCTGCGCTCGGCGACGAGTTCGTAGGCACGCTGGGCCGCCTTGACGTCGCTGGCCAGCAGGTCGATCTGATCACGATGCGCACGCACCGCGAGCACCTTGTCGCGCTGGGCGGCGATCGCCGTCTCGAGTTCCGCCACCTGCCCCTGCGAGACGTCCTCGGCCGTGTTCACGCTGGCCCGGCGCCGCGCGGTCTCGGCACCGAGCTGCGCGCGCAGGCTCTCCAGCTCCGAACGCGCCGCGACGTATTCGGGGTGGGCCGCTCCGAGCCGCCCGGCCAGGCCGCGCAGACGCGCCTGGGCCGCGGCCACCCGCTCGCGCAGGCGTTGCACGACCGGATCGTCGAGCACCTGCGCCAGCGGTCGCGAGCCGCTGTCGGCGCGGGCGCGCGTCCCGGCGGCTTCGCTCTGCAGCGCCACCAGCTGGCGGGAAAGCTCGCTCAGACGCTCGTTCTCGACGTCGTAGCGCTCGCCGACCTCGATCACGCCGTGCTCGCGCTGGTAGTCGGACAGACGCCGCTTGGCGTTCGCCAGTCGCTCGAGCGCCTGCTCGGCACCGGCGGCGAAGAAAGCCGCGTTCGCCCGGGCCGGATCGTTGCGTAGTTCGCGCGCCGTGGCGAGGTAGGCCGCGACGAAGGCGTTGGCCAGCGCCGCGGCCTCGTCGGCGTCGCGCGCGCGCATCGACACGCGCACCAGGCTGCCGGCGGCGTCGGCCTGCACCTCCAGGTCTTCGAGCAGCCGGTTGGCGAGCCAGTTGACCGGACCGCCCCGGCCGCCCGTCTCGTCCCGCCACCTCGCCAGCCGGTCGGGGTCCTCGTGCAGTCGCCGCCCGCGCACCACGGCCTCGGCCACGCGAAGGCTCGAGATCACGTCGGCCTGCGTGCTCACCTGCGCGGCGATCGCCGCATGCGGCGCGGTGGCACCGGACACCGCGTTGGGCGCGGCGAGGTCCACGTAGACCTCCGCCGTCGCCCGCCACGACTGCGGCAGCAGCAGGGTCGCCAGGAGCGCCAGCGTCAGACCGATCGCGGCGGCGGCCGCGACCAGGGGCGCCCTGGCGCGCAGGATTCGCAGGATCTGGGCAAGCGTCATGTCATTCTCTCGGCGTCTTCGTTCCGGTCGCCGTCGGCCCTGATAGGACGACGGCTGGATGCATCATGGCGAGGCCCACCGACCCGTTCAGGGGGCGGCCGTCAGGACCCGACGGGCCGGCGGGGCGACCTTCGGGACGGTGAGGCGCCAGCAACTGCTGGGCGCGGGCGACGTCCGCGCGCAGCCTGGTGCGCCGGGCGAGGTCGTGGGCGGCGATCTCCCGGGCGCAGATCGCGCCGGCGCCGGTTCGAACCCGTGCGACGATCAGCGCATCGGACGCAATCACGGTCTCGAGCCACGAACTGCAGTCGGGCTGGTCGAGCATCCGGTTCACCGGATCCCGGTACACCCAGGTCGGCATCGTGCGAAACGCCACCAGCCAGCGCACGTCGAGGCGGTCGGCCAGGGTGCGGATCGCGGCGGCATCGTACGGGTGGTCGAGATAGACGGGCAGCGGCACACCGGCCGTCGCGACATCGGCCACGACCGCCAGACCATGAGGATGCGTGCTCAGGATCGGCGTGCTCCCGGCACGTTCGCGCAGCCAGGTGGCCAGAGGTACGCCGTCGACGGCGTGAGCGGCGAAGACCTCGTGGATCCTCGCGGCCGGCGTGTCGCTCACCCGTGCCACGAAGGACGGCCAGAGCGCCACGACCTGGCCCAGCGCAAGCGTCAGGATGCCGGCGGCGAGCACGGACGAGGCAGGTCCCGGCAGCGCGCGCCCGAAGGCTTCGGAACGCGGCATCGCGCCGACACGATCCGCGATCGCCGGCAACAGCACGGGCAGCAGCAGAACGCCGGCCGCGAGGACGTAACGCATCTCCAGCACGTAGACAGTGGACGTGCTGGCCAGAGCCAGCAACAGACCGATGTTGGCCGCGAAGCCCCCCAGACAGAACGCGGTCAAAGCGGCACGCGGCTTCCGGGAAGGGTGTCGGCACACCCGCACGGCCAGCGCCGCGCAGACGACCGCCGCGAGGATCAGCAACGCGAGCACGAAGCCCTGCCAGGGGCCGTCGACCCAGCTCATGCGCGCCGCGATCTCACCCAGGGTCTGGCCGGACCGTGCACTGGCGCCGCCGGTCAGCGACCCCGTGAGCGCCAGATTCCGACCGAAGAGCGACGCCAGCAACGCGCCGGCGGGGACGGCCACCAGGAGGGCGGGCAGAACCGCGGGCCGGCGCCCACCGAGCGCGATCCACACCGCCCCCATGGCGGGCGGAATCAGCGCGATCGCCTGATAACGCATGCTCAGTGCCGCGGCGAGCGCGAACGCGAGAAGCGCCAGCGCACCGCCCCGGCGTCCGGCCGGTCGACCGGCCAGCGCCTCGATCGCGCAGGCCGCGATCAGTGAGAACGCCATCGTCATCGGTTCGGCCAGACCGCGTGTGACGCCGAGCCAGGCCGGGACGGCCACCGCCCAGGCCACCGCGGCGGCGGTACCCACGGCCGGCCCCGCGCCTGCGCGGGTCACGAGGCGGCCGATGGCGGCCGCACACAGCAGATGCGCGGCGATTCCCACGAGCAGCAGCACATCGACGACCGGCACACCGGTCAGGCCGGCCACGGCCGCCACCAGGGCCGGCAGGCCCGGCGGCCAGACCGTCTGCGCCGCGGGCAGCCCCTGGGCGAGCTGGCTCTCGTAATAGAGGATGGACGTCACCAGACCGTCGCCGGCCAGCAGGTGGCGTGCGGTGCCCACGGTCTGTGCGGCGTCGTCCTGCAGGGCGAGCGGACCGCCGAAGACCCAGAGCAGCATCGCCACGCCCGCCATCACGGCCGCGGTCGCGGCCGCGACGAGAGCGCGCGCACGCGGGCGCGTGAATTCGAGCACGGGCATCGGCGCCGCATCGCGCGGGCGCAATCGGGCCGTCAGGGTGTCGGGCATCGGCATCGGTCCAGGGACGGTGGGCAAGGCGTGTTCGCCCGCGCCGCGATCCGTCATGACCCAGTGTCGCGCGCAGCCCGGTCCGGCGCGAGGACAAATGTCCGAAAGCACCGTGAGAGCCGACGAACCGCCGGATTTCGGCTGGATCCGGGGCTGCGCGTGCGCCGGTCCGGGGCTGCGCGTGCGCCGGTCCGGGGCTGCGCGTGCGCTGGTCCGGGGCTGCGCGTGCGCCGGGTTAGCATCGCCGCTTCAGGGAGCGCAAACGGGCCGCGCCCCTTCAACACGACTCCCGCCGGCCCGGCCTGGCAGCCGGTTGGCGACCATGATGTCCAGATGAACGACGATCAACTCCTGCGCTACAGCCGCCACATCCTGCTCGAGGAGATGGGCATCGACGTCCAGGAACGTCTGCTCGGCGCGCGCGCGCTGATCGTGGGGGCCGGCGGGCTCGGCTCGCCCGCCGCGCTCTACCTCGCGTCGGCCGGAATCGGCCACCTGGTGATCGCGGACGGCGACACGGTCGACGCCACCAACCTGCAACGCCAGATCCTGCACGACGAGGCCTCGGTCGGGCGGCCGAAGGCGGAGTCCGGGCGCGCCCGCATGCTGGCCGTCAACGGCGAGATCGAGGTCACCGCGGTGACGGCGCGTCTCGAGGGCGAAGCGCTGCAGACCCAGGTGGCGGCGGCCGACGTGGTCCTCGACTGCTGCGACAACTTCGCCACCCGGCACGCGGTCAACCGCGCCTGCGTCGCGGCCGGCGTGCCCCTCGTGTCCGGCGCGGCGATCCGCTTCGACGGCCAGCTCGCGGTGTTCGACCCGCGCGACGACGCGAGCCCCTGCTACCACTGTCTGTTTCCGGAGGCGCAGGATCTGGTCGAGGAACGCTGCGCCACCATGGGGGTGTTCGCACCGCTCACCGGCATCATCGGCACGTTGCAGGCGGCCGAGGCACTGAAAATCGTGGGCGGGTTCGGCCGCCCGCTCACCGGGCGTCTGCAACTGCTGGACGCCCGCACGCTCGAGTGGAGCACGATCCGGGTGCCCCGCGATCCGGCCTGTCCCGTCTGCGCGGATCGCGTCGGCAGGCCGTTGTCGGGATAGCTTGCATCTGCCCGTGTCCGACCGCGTGCCGGAACCGTGATTTCTTGCTCGAAAGGGTGGCCTTTCGTCAGGCCCGTCGCTCCGTCGTGCGGCGTTTAACACTTCCGAAAGCATCCACTTGCGAAGCTTCGGTCACAGCGTTGCAGTCGGCACGGGCTTGCCCTAACCTCCCATTTGGTTAGTCCATGTTGCTGATGGCGACAGTCGGCACGACGCTGTTTGTCCGGACACCCATGACTCTCCCCACCGAAGCATTCCTTTGGGCGTCGTTCGTCGTCGCTCTGGTCGTCACCCTCGGCGCGGTGCCCGCGTGCGCGCATCTGCTGCGCACGCTGACCCACCGCGAGGCGGACGACCGCACCCTCGAAACCGCCGGCCTCGGCCTGTTCGTCGGCATCGCCGTGGCCTCGTTCTACTTCGCCGCCTGGCCGTCGAACACCCTCGGTCTCACCTTGTCCGCGGTCTTCGCGCTGGCGGCCGGCACGGCCATCGACGTGCTCGAGCGGCGCGGTCGCCTGCTCAGCATCGATCTCCAGGCCAAGATCGTGCTGTCGGCCGTCGCGATCTGCGGCGTGTGGATCGATCTCGACCACTGGCCGAACTGGCCGCTCGGCATGGCACTGCTCGTCGGCGCGGGCGTCATGGTGCTCGTGGCCATGGCCCGCATCGGCCAGGACTACGAAGACGACCACCCGGGTCTGACCGTCTATCTCACGATCACCACCACGCTCGGTCTGCTGCTGATCGGCTGGATCGGCGAGAACGCCGGGGTGATGGATCCTCGCGCGGTCGCGACCGTGCTCGCCATCGCCATTCCCGGCGGCGGCGCGCTGCTGGCGGCGGCTTACTACATGGTGCGCCTGCCGTGGCGCGGCAAGCCCGTGGTCTTCACCGGCACGGGCGGCCACATGATGCTGGCGGTGGGCTGCGTGTGGATCGCGCTGACGCTGGCGCTCACCTCCGCCGACGGTGCGCGCTCGCCGGCCGCGCTGGTGTGGGCGGTGGGCGTTCCGCTCTTCTACTTCGTGCGCCAGCAGGCGGCCACACTGGTGGCCGGGCTGCTGGCCCGCGACCCCGCGGGCTGGAAGCATGGCGCGCTCGGCTGGCTCGATCGCGAACTCGCCTACCAGGTCTCGCCGATGCTGCTGCCGCTGACGTCGCTGACGATGTCGGGCATCGGAGCGTTCATCCTCGCCAACGACATCCGACAACTGGTCAGCTGGCCCGCATGGCTGGCCGCGATGATCGGATTCATTCTGTTGCCCGCGGCAATACGGCACACCCCGCTCGCCGCCTCGAGCGTAATCTACCGGCCAAGATCGCGGTTGGCGCCCTCCCCCACGGCCCGCTGACCGCATCAACGGGGGCGCGCGGCCCTCCCATGGTCCGCCGCTCTCTCCGAAGTCGTCTCCCTCACTCCGGATCGAACCGGCGAAACGCGTGCGCGCAGTCACCGACTACATACGGGCCCGTCTGTTGCTCCTTCCCCTGGTGGAAGGGCTCGTCCTGTTCCTGTCCATGACGGCCGGCTACGAGCTGCGCCTCATCGACCAGGAAGGCGTACTGCCCACGTTCCAGGGTCTGATCTTCGCCGCGCTCATGCTGTTCTCGATGACCGCGCTCGGTCTGTACCAGGAACGCGACGAGCCGTTCAGGCTCATCGCGCAGCGCGTGCTCATGGCCTACCTGCTGTCGCTGGCGTTGCTCGGGGTGTTCTTCTACTGGGTCCCCGAAGCCCTGGTGGGCCGGGGCATCTTCGCCATCGCCTCGGTGGTCGCGCTCAGCGGCATTCTCGTCGTACGCTGGGCGGCAGAGCTGCACTCGAGCAACCGCTCGCCCTCGCGCCGCATGCTGATCATCGGCACGCAGGCAGACGCGGACGACATCCTCGAGACCCTGAACAAGCACAGCGCCCGCGCCAGCGGCCGGTTCGCCGGGCTGCGCCCGTTGCCCACGATCCTGCCCGAGGAGCGGTTCGACCGGCTGCACGAGCCCGGTGCCCTGATGCAGCTCGTGCGCGAACACGGTTTCACCGAGATCGTGATCGGCTCGCACGACCAGCGCAAATCGCCCATTCCCATGCGCAGCCTGCTCGAGTGCCGGGTACACGGCGTGCCCGTGTGGGACCTCGTCTCCTTCTTCGAGCGGGAACTGGGCCTGGTGCGCCTGAGTTTCCTGCGCGCGAGCTGGCTCGTGTTCGGCCCCGGCTTCGAGCAGAACTTCCTGCGCCGCTCCACCAAGCGGCTCGTGGACATGACCGCCAGCATCGTCCTGCTGGTGCTGACGGCGCCGATCATGCTGCTCACCGCACTCGCCATCATGATCGAGGACGGCCGCCCGGTGTTCTTCGTGCAGGAGCGCACCGGGCAGGGCTCGAAGCCGTTCCGCATCTACAAGTTCCGCTCCATGCGCCGCAAGCCGGCCGGCGCGGGCCCGAGCTGGGCCGCGCAGGATCAGGACCGCATCACCCGGGTGGGCCGCTTCATCCGCAAGGTGCGCATCGACGAACTGCCGCAGCTCTTCAACGTGCTGATCGGCAACATGAGCTTCGTGGGCCCGCGCCCCGAGC
>JAUIAI010000028.1 GCA_030425615.1 Gammaproteobacteria bacterium | reverse complement strand
TGCCCACGCCGGGGACGTCCTCGACGAGCAGGTGGCCCTCGGCGAGGAGCGAGATGACCGCCATCTCGATCGACGACTCCTTGCCGAAGAGCACTTGTGCGACGTTGCGCGTCACGGCCCCGAACAGGTCGGAGAACGTGGCCGCCTCCGATGTGGTCGGCCTGCGGCCAGCGCCCGGATCGCCCGCGCGGGCCGCGTCGTCCCTACTGGTCTCGACGCTCACCGCCACGAGGGTAGACGCGCTGGGAACTCCTGGACAGTCGGGGATACCGTCCCGGCCGTGAGTCTGTCAGCGCGCGTGGAGCGCAGTGCGGGACGCGTGTCGCCGGCCGAGGCCGAACGAGTGGTCCTCGCGGTCGCGGTGTCGCCCGGTCGCCTCGCGGCGGGCCTCGTCGACGAGCGCGGCGAGACGATCGTGCGCGACCGCGTCACCACGCCGGCACACGAGGTGTGGCGGACGCTCGAGGGGCTGATCCGGCGGGTGATCGCCGCCGCCCCCGACGAGTTGCCGCGACCCGTGGCCGTCGGCGTGAGCTGCACCGGACCGCTCGACACGACGGCGGGATCGGTGACGCCCCAGCAGCTCCGGGCATGGTCCGGGTTCCCGCTGCGCGACCACCTGGAGGCGATGACGAACCTGCCGGTGCACCTGGACTCGGCCGCGGCGGCGCGGGCCGAGGGCGAGCGCTGGGTCGGCGCAGGCCGCGACTGCGACGACTTCGTCGTGCTGCTCCTCGACGAGACCGTCGAGTCGGCCTGCGTCCAGGGGGGTGCGCTGCTCCACGGTGCCCACGGCAACGCCGGTTCGGTCGCCCACATCACGGTCGACCCGGGCGGCCTGACGTGCTGGTGCGGGGCGCGCGGCTGTCTCACCCCGTACGCGTCGGCGGCGGCGCTGGAGACGGAGCTGAACCGGCCGCTGCGGCGCGTCACGAGCTCCATCGTGGAGCGCACGGGCATCATGGTCGGTCGGGCGCTCGGTTCGCTGCTGGCGCTGGTCGACGTGCGACGCGTCCTGTTCGCCGGATCGGTCGTCGATGTCTTCGGCGACCCGCTGATCGAGGTGATCGGTCGCGAGCTCGGTCACCGCGACCGGGCCAACGGCTTGGGGGCGGTCGAGCTCGTCGAGGTCACCGGTTCGGTCGACCGCCTCGTCGCCGCCGCAGCGCTGACGCTCCGCCCGCCCGACGGCTGACGCGGAGGGGTACGCTCGGACCATGCAGCCGACCTACACCGCAGAGGCCGAGTCGTACCGCGAGAAGGTGCAGGCGTTCCTCGCCGAGAAGCTGCCTGCCGACTGGGCCGGCACCGGCTCCCTCGAGGGCGACGAGCTCGAGGCGTTCACCACCGTGATCCGCCTCGGCAGCGTCTCCGCGGCGGCCGTGCGGCTCTCCCGCACCCAGTCGGCCGTGAGCATGGCGATCCAGGATCTCGAAACGGTGCTCGGCACGGCGCTCTTCGCCCGCCGGGGCCGCCGTCTGGTCGCCACCGAGGCAGCCGAACGGCTGTTGCCGCGGGCGCTGGAGATGATCGATCGTTCGCACGAGATCGAGGGGATGCTGAGCGCATCCGAGGATCATCGTCATCCCATCGCCATCGGGGCATCCCGCACGGTGGGTCCGGCCCTGATGCCCGAGATCATCAAGGCAGCCCGTCAGACCACGCCGGCACCGCGCGTGACGCTCACCATCCGCAACAGCGAAGCCCTCCTCGCGATGGTGCGCTCGTTCGATCTGGACGTCGCCTTCGTCGAGGGCGACGTCACCGACACCGGGCTCGAATGCGAACCCTGGCTGCACGACAGGCTCTGCCTCGTGGCGCGCAACGACCACCCCGTACACGGGCGCAGCGGGCCGGTCGCCCGGCGCCTCGCCGGCCTGCAATGGGTCCTGCGGGAACGGGGCTCGGGCACACGCGAAATCTTCATGCGCGCCATCCAGCCGGCACTGGGCGCGCCGGACATCGCCGTGGAGGTGGACGAGCCGGAAACGCAGAAGCGCATCGTGCGCGAGACGGATCTGATCACCTGCATGAGCGCCCGGGGCTTCGACGCGGACGCCGACGGGCTGGCCGAGATCGGCGGCACGGGAAGGGACCTCCGCCAGGCGCTGACGCGGCGCTTCTGGATCGTGCGTCATCCGCAGCGGTACCGGCGCGAGGCCGTCAGGCGGGTGACGGACAGGGCGCTCGCGCTGGCCGTCGCCGCGAGCAACTGAGGCGAAGCGCCCCTACCGCTTGACGGCCATCAACGCGGATCGCGACCCGATCGGCCATAGTGCGCGAAAGGGGCGCACCGACGTCCCGCTTCGTTCTCCTGCCTTCCGCACCTGCCGAGTCGATGCCCATGGATCGCTATCCGTTGCACGGTCTGTTCAATCCGGGCGCGGTCGCCGTGTTCGGCGCCTCTCCCCGCCCGGACAGTGTCGGGGGCCGGGTGCTGAGGAACATCCGCGAGGCCGGCTTCGCCGGCGACCTGGTGGCGGTGAACCCCAAGTACGAGAGCGTAGAAGGCGTGCGCTGTCATCCGACGCTGGGCGCGGCCGGTGTCCCGGTGGATCTCGCCATCGTGGCCACACCGGCCCGCACCGTTGCGGAGATCATCGAACAGTGCGGCGCCGCCGGCTGCCGCAACGCGATCGTGCTGTCGGCGGGGTTCGGTGAGGGCGACGGCGCCGGTGCACCGCTCGCGAAGGTGCTTGCGTCGGTGGCCCGGCGAGCGAATGTCCGCCTGCTGGGCCCGAACTGCGTGGGGATGGTACGTCCGTGGCTGGGCCTGAACGCGACCTTCCTGCGCGCCGAGACCCCCCGGGGTCACCTGGCACTTGTCTCGCAGTCGGGTGCACTCGTCTCGGCCATTGCCGACTGGGCCGGCCCGCATCACCTGGGATTCTCGGCGCTGATATCCCTGGGAAACTCGCTCGACATCGATTTCGGCGACGTGCTCCAGGTACTCGCGACCGACGCACAGACCACGGCGATCCTGCTCTATGTGGAAGGCGTGCACGATGCGCCGGCCTTCATCTCGGCGCTGCGGCAGGCCGCACGCGTGAAGCCGGTGATCGTGCTGAAGGCCGGCCGCCATGCGGAGGGTTCGAAGGCGGCACACACGCACACCGGCGCCCTGATCGGGAACGACGCCATCTTCGATGCCGCGCTGGAACGCGCCGGCGCGGTCCGTGTGCACACCTTCGGCCAGCTCTTCGCGGCGGCGGAGATCCTCTCGCCGGGCTCACGGACCCGCGGAGATCGGCTCGCCATCATCACCAACGGAGGCGGTGCCGGCGTGCTCGCGGCAGACCGCGCCGGGGATCTGCACCTGTCGCTCAGCGCGCCGTCGGAGCAGACCCTGACCGATCTCGACGCGGTCCTGCCCGCTTATTGGTCACGCGGCAATCCCATCGACATCCTGGGCGACGCGCCCCCCGCGCACTTCACCGTCGCCGTGAAGGCCGCGCTGGCGGACCCCGCCTTCGACGGTGTGCTGGTCATGCTCACGCCCCAGGCCATGACCGATCCCGAGGCGGTCGCCCGGGCGGTGATCGACGCGATCCCACCCGACAACCCAAAACCGCTCCTGGCCTGCTGGATGGGCGAGACCTCGGTCGCCGCCGGACGCGAATTGCTGTCCTCCAACCACGTTCCCGACTTCTCCGCGCCGGAGCTGGCGGTCGAGGCCTTCGCTTACCTCGCCCAGCACCAGCACAGCCGCCGGCTGGCGCTCGAGGTGCCCGGGCCGATGCACGACGACCAGCCGCCCGACCTGGAAGGCGCGCGCATGATCATCGACGCGGCGCTTGCAGAGGGCCGCTCCATGCTTTCGGACATCGAATCCAAGGCGCTGCTTCGCGCCTTCCACATCCCGATCAACATCACGATCGAGGCACGGTCGGCCTCGGACGCCCTGGTGGCCGCCGAGACCGTCGGCTACCCGGTGGCGGTCAAGATCCACTCGCCGCAGATCAGCCACAAGTCCGACGTCGACGGGGTGCGGCTGGGCGTGCGTTCGGCCGCCGGCGTGCGTCAGGCCTTCAACGAGATCACCGCCGCCGCCGCGGCGCGACGCCCGGATGCCCGGATCGAAGGCGTGACTGTGGAGGCCATGGCAGCGGTCGAGCACGGCAGGGAGCTGGTGATCGGCGTCAGCCGTGACGCCGTCTTCGGCCCGGCCATCCTGTTCGGTGCCGGCGGCACGATGGTCGAGGTCTTGCGCGACAACGCCGTCTCCCTGCCCCCGCTCAACGCAGTGCTGGCCAACCGGCTGATCGACCGAACGAGGGTGTCGCGTCTGCTCGAGGCGTTCCGCGACCGGCCGGCCGTGGATCGCGACGCGGTGATCGGCGTCCTGCTCAGGGTGTCGGACATGGTCTGCGAGCTTCCGCAGATCACCGAACTCGACATCAACCCGCTGATCGCCGGTCCGGCCGGTGTCCTGGCCGTGGACGCGCGCGTCGCGATCGCCCGCCCGCCGGCGAAGGACGGACCCTACGACCACGTCGCGATCCACCCCTACCCCCGCGCGCTCGTGCGGCACGAGCATCTCGCCGACGGAACCCCGCTGACGATCCGACCGATCCGGCCCGAGGACGCCCAGTCCGAGGCGGAGTTCGTGCGCGAACTCTCGCCCACGGCGAAACAGTTTCGGTTCATGGGATCGATCAAGGAACTGACCTCCGAGATGCTCGCCCGGTTCACGCAGATCGATTACCGACGGGAGATGGCGATGGTCGCCGTCACCGTGGAGAACGGCAGAGCCGTGCAGCACGGGGTCGCCCGGTATTCGATCAATCCGGACAATCGCAGCTGTGAGTTCGCGATCGTGGTGTCCGACCGGCTGCAGGGCCAGGGCATCGGCACGCGGTTGATGCAGGCGCTGATGGAGGCGGCACGGGCGCACGGGCTCACCCGCATCGAAGGCATCGTGCTGCGCCATAATGACCCGATGCTCAAGCTCATGGACGACCTGGGCTTCACGATCTCCGGGGACCCCGACGATCGCGATCAGATGATCGTCGAGCGCTGGCTCTGATCCTGCCCCAACGGGCCCTGCGCGTTCGAGGCCGCAATGCTCGGTTACCTGACTCACGACGACTGCCGGCTGCACGATCCCGGCGCCATCCACCCCGAGGCGCCGGTGCGCCTGGAGGCGATCGAGAACCGGCTGCTCGCCTCCGGGGTGGATCTCGTTCTCGACCGCCACGACGCGCCGCCGGCCACCCGCGAGCAACTGGCGCGCGTGCATTCCCCGGCGCACATCGACCACGTCTTCTCCGTGGCTCCTGCGAGCGGTGCCTTCGCGCTGGACGGTGACACGGTGATGTCGCCCGGTAGTCTGCAGGCTGCGCTGCGCGCGGCCGGCGCCGGCGTGCACGCGGTGGATCTCGTGATGGAGGGCCGCCTCTCAGATGCGTTCTGTGCGGTGCGCCCACCCGGGCATCACGCCACGCGCGATGCCGCCATGGGCTTTTGCATCTTCAACAACGTGGCGGTGGCCGCCGCGCACGCGCTCCGGGCGCACGGCCTGTCCCGCGTGGCAATCGTGGACTTCGACGTCCACCACGGCAACGGCACGGAGAACATATTCGCCGATGACGAACGGGTGCTCTTCTGCTCCACGTTCCAGCACCCGTTCTACCCGCACAGCGGCTACGACAGCACCGCTTCGAACCTGGTCGCCGTTCCTCTGCCGGCCGGCGCCGACGGCGAGGCGTTCCGCGAGGCGGTCACGAGCGCCTGGCTCCCGGCGCTCGAGCGTTTCGCGCCGGAATTCGTCTTCGTCTCGGCCGGCTTCGACGCCCACGTCAGCGACGACATGTCGGACCTGCGTCTGGTGGACGCCGACTACCAGTGATCATGTCCGTCGCGCAGCGCCACGCCCGGGGTCGTGTGGTCTCGATGCTCGAGGGGGGGTACGAGCCGGACGCGATGGCGCGCAGCGTCGTCGCCCACCTGAAGGCGATGCTGGGCTGAGCCTGGCAGTCAGAACCGGTACCCCACCCGCACCAGCGCACTCAGCCCGCCGTAGTCCGCCTCGACCCGCGCGCCGCCGGCGCCCGATTCCAGGGTCACCCGCCCGGCGTCGAGCCAGCGTACGCCCGCGCCCGCGAACCAGCCGCTGTCGTAGAACCAGTTGACGCCTGCCATCACCTGCCAGGCGAACTGGTCGCGCGCGGAGAACTCCTGCTCGACACCGGCCACGGGCAGATCGCTGTCGATCTCGGTGGCCAGGCCGATGCCGACGCCGACGTACGGCCGAAACGAGGCGAAGCCGGTGCGCCAACCGTCGAACTCCCTGACCACGTTGGCCATGAGCATCGTCGAGGCGTAGTCACCCTCTGCGCCTCCGAGCGCGAGTCCGGGAACGGTCGAACCGTCGATCGAGTCGGAGCGGTACGTGAACTCCGCCTCGAGACGCAGATTGGGGGTCAGGTATCGCCCCACCGCCGCGCCCGAGAGTTGTCCGCCCCCCAGACGGAAGTCACCGTCGGATGAACCGCCGGCGGACGGCCTGAAGCGCACGGACGGATCGGACAGTCGTGATGCGCCGACCTGTGCGGTTACGGTCCAGTCGCCGGCTTGCGGCGTCTGACCGGCGGCGAGAGCGGGCGCCAGCGGGGCGGCCAGCGTGGCGAGGGTGAGTAGAGGGAGGATGACTTTTCGGATCATGGCAAATCTCGTGGAATGAAGTGAACGGTTGAGACGGGCGACCCGCTGTCTGAAGGGGATCGACCGTCCGGGGAGCCGTCGCCTATACTATTCAGTCCAAACTGTGACTATTCAGTTCTATTCATGAACGGCATCTCGATTTCACGAGTGGACAAGAACCGACCGGTCCTGACGCTCACGAACGGTGCGGCACCCGACATGAACGGACCGCAGGCGCTGAGGCTCTTGATGGCCACGGCCCTGGCGCTGGCGCTCTTCGTGTCTTTGATGCAGCCGCGGGGAAGCGGCGACCTCGGCCCGCTCGCAGGCTTCGTTTTCCAGGCGCTTCACCTGCTGCCGGCCACGGGCGTGGCCTGGTGGCTGAGCCGGACCCTGCAGACGCGGCCGCTGCTGGCCCGCGCGGGGTCCGGCTGGCCGGCACTTGCGTTCGCGGGCGCATTGACCGGCGTGGCGCTCGCGCCCTGGTCGGTCACGCTCGAATGGCTGTTCGGGGTGGTCGAGGGCGTCGGTGCCGCGCCCATCCAAACGCCGACGGCCTGGATGCGCGAGCTGGCCGCGGAGCTGGTCGCCGTGCCCCCGATCACCGCGATCGTCTGGCCCGCGATGGCGCTGGTGGTCAGGGTGGGCTCACCGGTCAGCGCGCCGGCCGAAGGCATGAACGCGCCGCCCCCCTTTCGCGCGCCGGAGGACGATCACGCGGCGGCTCCCGTCCGTTTGGTTCCCGAGCAGCCGCTCGATCCGATGGTCGCGGGTTCCCCGGATACCGCACCGGATGCACCCGATGACCGGCGCCCGGCGCTCACTTCAAGGTTGCCGGCCACACTGGGTCACGACATCCTGCGCATCGAGGCGCAGGAACACTACGTTCGCATTGTCACGACCCGGGGATCGACGCTGCTCTTGCTCGGGATCTCCCAGGCCGTGGACGCCGCCGCGGCCGAGGGCATCGCGGGCGTGCGCGTCCACCGATCCCACTGGGTCGCCCTGGCCCACATCGAACGCATCGAACCGACGGCGGTCGTGGCCTCGAACGGGGAGAACGTGCCCCTGAGCCGCCGACGTGCTGCCCGGGTCCGCACCGCCTGGCGCGCGGCGCAGGGCGGTTGACTTCGCACGTCCGGCCGATACGATGACGGCGATGGACACGCTCTTCGACCCGGCTCTGCGCGCCGAACTCGACCGGCTGCACGCCGAGGCCGCTCGCGACGCGGCGCGCTGGACGGCCCGCACCGGGACGAACGATCCGGCCGCGAATGCCGGCGGCGGCGGGGAACTGGTGCGCCTGGGTGAGTTCTACCTGGCCGCTTCGCCGTCCCAGGGTCGCCTGCTCTATCTCCTGGCGCGCGCCGCCCGAGCACGCTGTATCGTCGAGTTCGGCGCTTCGTACGGCGTGAGCTCGCTCTATCTGGCCGCAGCGGCGCGGGCGAACAGGGGCCGGCTGTTCACCACCGAGGTGCATCCGCGCAAATGCGCCGCGCTGCGAGAGTCCTTCGCACGGGCGGCGGTCGCCGAGCACGTGACCCTCCTCGAGGGCGACGCCCGGGAGACGCTGGCCACGGTACCCGGCCCCGTGTATCTGCTCTTTCTGGACGGCTGGAAGAGTGCCTATCTACCGGTCTACCGCGCCATGAAGCCCCGCCTGTCTCCGATGGCACTGGTGCTCGCGGACAACTGCGATCACGAGGCCGCGCGCGACTACCTTGAAACCGTGCAGGCGACGGATGCCGGCTGCGTGACCGAGGTCCGGGACGGTCTGGCCATCACCTGCGTGCTCGGATGACGCCCCGGGACGTTCTGAACTTCTGCTTCGCCGACGACATCGATGCCGGCCTCGAGCGTCATCTGGCCTTCTGGGCCTGGATGATGCGCGGTGGCGCGGACGCGGCGATCGTCGATCGCTTCGCCGAGTTGACCCGGCACGCTGCGGAGGGGTCGCTGGATCACTGGGCGGACACGGCCGCGGGTCGCATGGCGCTCGTGCTGGTTCTGGATCAGTTCCCGCGCTCGGTCTTTCGCGGCACGCCCGGCGCCTATGCGCGGGACGGCGCCGCGCTCGCGGTCGTGGAAACGGGGCTCGCCAACGGGCACTTCGCCACCCTCTCCACCCCCTGGGAACGCACCCTGTTCACGCTGCCGCTCATCCACGCCGAAGGGCCCACGATTCGCGAGCGCGCCGCCCTGAATGTCGCGCTGGCCGAGGAAACGCTCGAAACGGCGCCCGCCGCGCTCCGGCCGGCCTACGAATTCTGTCTCGAGCAGTCGCGCCGTCACCGTGCCGTCATCGATCGCTTCGGGCGTCATCCCCATCGCAATGCGATCCTGGGCCGGCCGTCGACAGCTGAAGAGCACGACTATCTCGCGGCGGGCGAGTTTCCGCACGAGCATCCGATCGACGCGGGCTGAGAGCCCCGACCGCCCCACCCCATCGACCGACCATCGACGCGCGTGCGGCCAGAATCCGACAACGCCGGGCCGCGCACGGGATACACCCGGCATGATCCGGAGTCGGCAACCGCGATCGGTTCGGACACGCATCCGCCATGACCTCCTCTTTGCGACTCTTTCTCACCGGCATCGCCATCGGGGCGGCCAATGTCATTCCCGGCGTATCGGGCGGGACCATCGCCCTGCTCACCGGCGTTTACGAGCGGCTGCTCGCCGCCATCGGCAGGATCGGTCGTGAACCGCTGCGCCTTGCCCGGTCCGGTCAGTTCGAGCGCGCCTGGCGGGCGCTCGACGGGCCGTTCCTCTTCGCCGTCGGTGCCGGGGTGCTGGCGGGAATCTTCACGCTGGCCCGTCTGCTGAAGTGGCTGCTCGGGCAGTACGAGATCCCGACCATGGCCTTCTTCTTCGGCCTCATCCTGCTGTCCATCTTCTATGTCGGCATACGGGTCAGACGCTGGGGGCCGGGCGCTGTCGTTGCCTTGGTGATCGGCGCCGCCGTTGCCGCCGGCATCGCGCTGCTGGCACCTGCCGGGGAGAACGCCTCCGCCTGGTACGTCTTCGTTTGTGGCGTGGTTGCCATCAGCAGCATGATCCTGCCCGGCCTGTCCGGCTCTTTCGTGCTGATCATGATGGGCAACTACGCGCTGGTGCTCGGCGCGGTGAGCACGCTCGATCTCGGCATCCTGCTGCCGATGGCGCTCGGCTGCGTCGTCGGCCTGCTCGTGTTCGCGAAGCTCCTGGCGTGGGTGTTCGCACGCTGGCACGATCTCACCATCGCGCTGATGACCGGCTTCGTGCTCGGTTCCCTGGCGGTCATCTGGCCCTGGAAGCACAAGCAGGAGATGCTCATTCCCCGCGGCGACGGCACGACGAAGGCGGTCGTCACGGGGTTCGACTGGTATCTCCCGGATGCCGGGTCCGCGACGTGGATCGCGGTGGCGCTGATGGTGGCGGGCGCGGTCGTCATCTGGGCGATGGAGACCTTTGCCGGCCAGGACGACGCCAACGCCTGACGGCGGTCGGCGCGACCGCGCTCACGACGGCAACGTTGGCGCCGACGGGCGCCGCAACGCACCGAGCAGTTCGTTGAAGACGAGCGCGGCGAGCACGATGCCGCCCCCGGCAAGCGTGGCGTCTGTCGGCCGTTCGCCCGCGCCGACCCAGACCCAGAGCGGCGCGAACACCACCTCGAGCAGAATCAGCAGCCCGGCCTCACCCGGTGGGAGATGACGTGCGGCGCGGATGAACATCAGCCCGGGCAACGCGATCTGGAACGCTCCGAGGAAGGCGAGCCAGGCAATGTCAGTCGTCGTCCCGGAGAACGGGACGGCGAACGGCAGCATCACGACCGACGAGATGGTGGCACCGATCAGCAACGCGGGCATCATGTCCACGCGGGCCTGCGCCTGCTTGATGAACACGAGGTTCAGCGCAGAGGCGAGCGGCAGCGCCGAGGCCACGAGCAGCCCCCAGGCGCTGTGCGGATAGCGGTCGTCGCCGCCGAGCGCATCGGACACCATCCAGACGATGCCGGCGCCGCCCACCGCGATCGCGCCCCAGGTGCGCCCCGGCACCCGCTCCCCCAGGATGACCCAGGACAGGATCGCCGCCATCAACGGCGTGATCGCGAGCATGACCATTGCCTTGGCGACGGTCGTCAGCAGCAGCGCGAACATGAAGCAGGTGAGCATCACCGACCAGAGCACGCCCGAGACCAGACCGACCCTGCCCATGGCGCGGATGTCAGCGGTCAGTCGCCGGCCCCGTTCGAAGAGCAGCCAGCCTCCCACGGCGAGGGCGGCGAAGAACGAGCGCCAGAAGACGGCCTCGAATCCGGCGGCCTCCTGCAACTGACGGGTGACGATCCCCGAGACGCTCCAGAGCAGGCA
>JAUIAI010000921.1 GCA_030425615.1 Gammaproteobacteria bacterium | reverse complement strand
TCGCCGTACGCCTCGATCAGACCGCGGAGCGGGACACGGCCGGTCAGTCCCGAAGCCGGTCCGGATAGAGATCGAAGCTGCGGCCGTCGACGGTCACGCGCTCCGCCTTCACCCGCCGCTCCTTCTCGTCGGCGGATCGCTTGCCGAGGATGGTCACCTCCGTGCCGGGCCTGAGCATCGCGTCCTCGAGTCCGACACGGGCATGGCGCCAGGGCTGCCCCACCTCGGCCGTCCAGGTTTCGCCGTCCACGTCCAGCAACAGGACGCCGTGCGGATTGCCGAGGGTGGCCTTTTCGACCACACCGGTGACCTCGAAACGACCGTCGTCCGTCCAGGCCCAGCCGTGGTGGGCGTGAGCGGCGACCGATACCCCGGCCAGGGCGAGGGCTGCGGCGAAGGAAAAGGCTCTGCGACGGCTGACGTTCATGGGTGGTACTCCTGTCTGATGCAACGCCGGGACGGGCTACGATGGGCGTCGACGCCCGGGTCTGACGAGTCCTTGCATTCGGATCGGGGCCGGTGGCGGCTACCGACGCACGGGTGGCCGGTCATCGGAACTGCCGGGTCTGTCGGTCGGTGTTCGTCGCCTGAACGCCCCGCGAAGGGGCATACCGTCCATACGCCTTCCGGCCAAGTCTTGCCGAATCCCGACACCAGAGGACCGAACGTACCTCGAACATCGTCGCGCCCGCAAACCCGGCCGGCCCGTTTACCTATTGGAGCCCAGAATGGATCTGAACAAAGCGATTGCCGCCCACGGCTAATGGAAAATGAAGTTCCGCATGGCCATTGCCGACAAAGCCAGGCTCGACGAAGCCTCGATCAAGATCGACAATGCCTGCCCCCTCGGCAAGTGGCTGCACGGCGAAGCCCGCGGCAAGTACGGCAAGCTGGTCAGCCACGCCGACTGCCTGGCCAAACACGCGGCGTTTCACCGTGAAGCCGGGAAAGTGGCCGCGGCGATCAATGTCGCCCAGTACGACAAGGCACAGCAGATGATCGGCCAGGACACGCCCTATGCGCAGGCCTCCACCGCCGTCTCGGGCGCCATCATGAAACTCAAGCGCGAAGCCAAGATCTGATCGCCCCGCGGCGTGCGGGATTCCCTTTCAGAGCGCCGCGACCTCGGGCATGCTCGCGAACGGCGCCCTCGCGGGCGGTGTTCAGCGAGTCGCGAGTATGTTCGTCACGCCTCATCCCACGCGCGCGGCCGGCCGTCACGGCTGCGCGGCGCGCACCCGGCCCGCCTGCCCGACCGACCGACGGCGCGCTCTGGCCGTGTTCTTGCTCGCCGGTCTGGCCGCCTGCGCCGCGGCTGACTCGCCGACCCCGCCCGCGGACACGCCGGCACCGCCTCGCTCCGCGTGGAGGCGTCCGTCGCACCGCCCCCGGCCGCCTACGAGATCCCCGTCGCACTGTACGACGGCGCGCTCCGTTCCCCGTTGCCCGCCGGTGAGATCCCAGATCACTGGCTGAGCGCCGTCCACCCCGTGCAGCGCCTGCCCATGCGCGACCCGGACGGCCGGGTCGTCGGTCCGCCCCGGCTGTTGCCGACATGGCAACTCGTTCTGCCCATCTGGATCGAATCCGCCGGTCTTCGGTCCAGCCCGGGCCTGACGATCGAAGGCGCTCTCGGCGATGCCGAGTCCACCCTGACGATCCGCGGTCTCGAACTGGGCGGCCAACCCGTACCGCGACTGGTGGTCCGG
>JAUIAI010000920.1 GCA_030425615.1 Gammaproteobacteria bacterium | reverse complement strand
GGAGGCCTGCCGCTCGAAACGTCCGGTGCCCGTTTCGGACCCGTCGAGCCGGTCCACCCACTTTCCGTTCTGCAACAGTCCCATTTCGTTCTCCTGTCAGGCCTCCCGGAAGGGTAGGCCAACCGGGCGGCGTCGGGAGAATGCCATTGTGTTCGGACGGCATCCGCCTGTTATGCTCTCGCTCGCGCGGATGTGGCGAAACCGGTAGACGCTGCAGACTTCGAGATCGATCCAATGGAGTGCGCGCGGGGAAACCTGCGATGTAGAACCGCTCAAATTCGGGGAAAGCTCTGGCCTCACGGCCGTGCCGATCCCGAGCCAAGCCCGGTTCGCCGGGAAGGTGTAGAGACTAGACGGGCGGCACCTACGGCTGGATTCGGCTATGGTGAAGGGATAGTCCAGACCACGAACGCCCAGGAGGCCGGCCGGATCGGCGGCCGCGGGGGGCGGCGAAAGCCGAAGTGGTACGAAAATCTGCTTCCCACTCGGGAGTGCGGGTTCGAATCCCGCCATCCGCACCAACTGCCGCACATGAACCATCGTCCGGGAGGTCGAGCGTGCGCCGTACCGTATCCGCCTGTTTTCTCGTCCTGTCGTCTCTGATTCCCGCGGCGCCGGTTCTCGCCGCCGAGGAGGCGGTCATCGAGGCGATGCGCGACTACATGGAGTTCGCGCCCTATGCGGCCGGCATCATCCTCACGGGTCAGCTCGATCGTACGGTGTTCGAATCGGTGGTCTTCATCGACGCCCGCGATGCCCGGCAGTACGCTGCGGGGTCGATCCCGGGCGCGGTGAACATCGAATGGCGTGAGGTGCTGGCGCGCCGCAACGAGATCCCGCGCGACCGCAAGGTCGTGATGTTCTGCAATACGGGCAGTCTGTCGGCCCAGGCGACGTTCGCGCTCCGGGTGGCCGGCTTCGAAAATGTCGTGGTGCTGCAGGACGGCCTCGAGGGCTGGCTGCGCGATGCGCCCTACAGGCCCTGACGCGCCCGTTGCGGGTCACCCACTCGCATAATCTGAGAAATCGGTCCCACGGCTTGATGATGATCGCCGCGCTTCCCGCCGACGGAGGGGGGCATTGTGACCTGAGCTTCGGCCATGCATAGAATCTATGACACGGGTCGTCCGGCTCGTGAAGATCACGTGCGTGGTCACTGCAGTGCGCGACCCGGACGGTTCAGACGCAATGGCGCAGCCCATTGCTGCATCAAACACCTTTCGAGGAGAAGCGCATGAGGAAGATTTTCGTCTCGGCCGCGGTGTCGGCGGGCCTGCTCGCGGCGATGCCGTCGGTACAGGCACAGCAACAGTTCATCTCCATCGGCACCGGCGGTGTCACGGGCGTGTATTACCCCACCGGAGGCGCGATCTGCCGGCTGGTCAACAAGAATCGCAAGGAGCATGGCATCCGGTGCTCGGCGGAATCCACCGGCGGATCCGTTTACAACATCAACACGATCCGCGCCGGAGAGCTCGAGTTCGGCGTTGCGCAGTCCGACTGGCAGTACCACGCCTACAACGGCACTTCCAAGTTCTCGGATCAGGGCGCTTTCAAGGATCTTCGTGCCGTTTTCTCGGTCCACCCCGAGCCGTTCACACTGATCGTGCGCAAGGGCAGCGGGATCGACAGCTTCGAAGGGCTGAAGGGTCAGAAGGTCAATGTCGGCAATCCGGGCTCCGGTCAGCGCGCGACGATGGAAGTCGTGATG
>JAUIAI010000919.1 GCA_030425615.1 Gammaproteobacteria bacterium | reverse complement strand
GATGAGTGAGATGAACGCGGACTCGATGCCCTCGTCCACGGTGATGGCCGCAGGCGTGGCAATTACCCCCGTGCCGCCGCCGTTCGCATCCTCGGTGAACGTGACGGTGTAGGTTTGATCGCGCGAACCGCCGCGAACACTGTCGGTCTGCCGGATCGTGACTTCGGCCGTCGCGCCCTGCTCGCCCAGGGCGAGATGGGTCAGCAGGCCAGTGCTGGTGCCGACCATGAAATCCGCTGCGTCCGCCCCGCCGACGATCGAATAGGACATGGAGGCGCCGAACACAGGCGACAGCGAGCGAAGCTGAATCGTGCCGCCACGCTTCAACTCCACGATGTTGCCGCTTGTGCTTTGCAGCGACGGTGCCGGTTTGACGTACCGAGAGGTGAGGCGCGAATGAAATGGACCCGCCGTCAGCGTTTCCATCTGCGTTGTGGTCATGCTGCTCATGCGGCCTCCAGTGCGGCGAGTTCAGCCTTCACAGTTGTCCGCAGCGCGAGCAGTCGTGGCATCAGCGCGTTGAGCCGCGCGGCCAGCCCGTCGTCCGGGTTGTCGCGCCGGTCGCGCTCGGCCTGGATCGTGTCCGGGTAGGCCGTGACCCAAGCCCGATCGGCCGCGAGTTTCTTGTCGAGCGACTCGATACGGGCCTGAATCTCCTGCGCAAGCTCGGCAGCCTCCCGACGAACCTCTAGATCCAGCGACTCGTCACGCGCCCGGTCGGCCTGCGCCTTCCGGGCCGTCACCAGCTCGGCGCGCCGCGCGACGTTCTTCGTGATGCGCGCGAGGAACAGCGTCCGACGTTCTGGCAGCTTCGTCTGGATGCGCTCGTTCGTCGCCTTGATCGCATCGACCACCCGGTCCACCCGGGCTCGCATCTCGTGCAGCGGAACGACGATGGCCCGTCGAGTCTCGCGCTTCTCGCGCATGACGGCCAGCGTCTCGGCGTCCGGCCGGGAGGCGGTCGTAATCGCCTGCGGCGTCGCGGGTGCCTCTTCGTCCATCGCCTGTTGCTCGTACAGGCAATTCGCCCAGGTATGACCGGCCTGATTGCTGGTGACCTGTGCCCGCTCCCAACCCGGCACCGGATCGGGCGCCTGCGTGTCCAGCACGGACAGGAGATGCCCCGGGCCGTCGATCATAATCGGCTGGCCCTCGGCGTCGCGCTCCCCACCGTCGATCCGAGTGCGGTCGAGATAGACCGCCGCGTACCGGATCGGGTTCTCCGCGAGCAGAAGGTCCAGGCCCTTCGACGCCTCGGCGGCGCTGGCGAACAGGTAGTAGCTTCCCCAGGCCATGACTCAGGCTCCCGCAGCGTAGTAGGCGATGGCGCCGATGCTGCCGGCGTATTTGCTGGAACTTGTGCCGCAAAGATAGATCGTCGAAACACCCGGGACAGTCATGTTCGTGTCCGAGACACGCTCTGCCCCATCGGTGACCAGCGAGCCGTCGTTTTCCTCTAATCTCCATGCAATGCGCTGAGTCGTCCCCACTTCCCATACAGCGGCTGCGTCGCCGGCTGACCACTGCACCACGCTGTCGTCGAGGACAAATGCTCCAACATCGCCACCCCAGTTGTAGAGGAAGGCCGCATCGCCGGCGGGGCCGACAAATGCACGCTGGCCACCGACACGTTCGGCTTTGACGCCTGCCTGGATCACCGCGCCTATGACAGCGCGTCCGACCTGCGCAAGGCGCTGGCCGATGTCTGCCCCA
>JAUIAI010000918.1 GCA_030425615.1 Gammaproteobacteria bacterium | reverse complement strand
CCAAGACCGTCAGCGTCTACCGCGCCCGGGTGCTCGAGAAGCTCAGTTTGCGAAGCAACGCCGAGATCGCGGCCTATGCGTTGCGCCACGGCATGATCGAATGAACTTCCCTGACCTCAATCGCGGGCGGGCGGCCGGCCGCCGCCGGGGTAAACCGAAATGATCCAGCACGTACAAGCCGTCGCCGCGCCCGAGGCGCACCGCGGCGCGAGGCCGAGGCGGCGCTCGCGTGCCGCACAGGGGCTGAGAATCGCGCCACTGGTCTCGATCGCCATCGTCGTGCTGTTCGCGCTCTGGATGGTCGCCACCCGGATCGAGGCCCCCTCTCCCGACCTCGGGACCGACGGCGGGCCGTGGAATGCCTGGCCTATGCTCGTCGGCGTCGCCATGATCACTGCGGGCATCGGCGGATTCCTGGCGGTGGCCTGGAGCGCATCCCGTCAGCGGACAATGCCACCGACCGCCGTTCAGCCCACCGGCACGGCCGAAGCCCGGATTCCCGCCCTGGGCTTCCTCGCCACGGCGCCCATGCCGTCCCTGCTCGTGACCCGACCTCCGGGCGACGCCGGCCCGTGGAGGGCGGTGTGGGCGAACCACGCGCTGAGCACACTCTGCGATGACGAGCCGGCCGAACTCCAGCAGCGGCCGCTGGCGCACTGGCTGCTTGCCGCGCCGGGCATCGGCGCTGCGAAGGCCTCCGTCCCGCCGCCAGGGGCCGGCCGGGGCCCCGCGCTCGCGCAACTACTGGACCAGCGGCGTGCCGCACGTTGCGCGGCGCTCGTGATCGACCGTTTCGGGCGCCGGCACGAGGCGGAACTGACGATCGAGCCCCTGCCCTCGGACGGCACGGCGCATCGCGCGCTCATCATGCTCGATCACCAGGGGCCCCGGGTCGCGCGCCTTCAGGCACGCTCGAACCAGGTGGACGCGCTTGAGCGATCCCTGTCCACCCGGGCGCGCGATACCGAATGGGCAATCCAGGAACTGGAGTCCTTCAGTCACACGGTCTCGCACGACCTTCGCCAGCCGATCCGTCAGATATCGGGCTTCGCACGTATCCTGCAGGAGGATCACTCCGAACTGCTCGATCAGGCCGGGCGCGACCACATCAACCGCATCCTGAACGCGACCCACCGGATGCGCGAGATGATCGAAGCGCTGCTGGAGGCACACCGGATCTCGGCGCACGTGATCGTGCGCGACCCCGTGGACCTCAGCGCTCTGGCACAACAGGCGGCCGACGAACTGCGCAGCGCGCACCCTGGTGTGCCTGTCAACTTCCACATCGAAGCCCAGGTCGGATGCCGGGGCGACAAGGTTCTGCTGCGCGCGCTGATCTGGAATCTGTTCGAGAACGCCTGGAAGTATTCGGCGCGCAGCGCCCGCCGCGAAATCCGCTTCTCCTGCCTGCAACTCGACGGACGCCGTGTCTTCGAGGTCTCCGACAACGGCATCGGTTTCGACATGCAGTTCGCGGACCAGATCTTCGGGCTCTTCCACCGTTTGCACGGGCGCGGCGAGTTCCAGGGAAGCGGGGTCGGTCTGGCCACGGTTCAGCGAATCGTGCGCCGGCACCGGGGACGCGTCTGGGCGGAATCGAAACCGGGTCAGGGCGCGTCGTTCCGCTTCACCCTCTGGGAAGAGGACGAGTAGGCGCGGACGCGCAGGACCGGCACCGAACAGCGGGCGGTGACAACGGCTTATCTGCGGATGGTTC
>JAUIAI010000027.1 GCA_030425615.1 Gammaproteobacteria bacterium | reverse complement strand
GTGATAGTCGGCCGAATTCCTGCGGTGTTCATGCGCGGCGGCACCTCCAAGGCGCTGATATTCAAGGAGCAGGACCTGCCCGCTTCGCACGAAGAGCGGGACGAGATCTTCCTCGCTGCAATGGGCGTTCCCGATCCCAACGGGCGCAATCTTGACGGCATGGGCGGCGGGCTGTCCTCGCTCAACAAGGTATGCATCGTCGGTCCGCCGAGCCGCGGCGATGCGGATGTGGACTATACCTTCGTCCAGCTCACGCCTGACAGTGCCGAGGTCGACTACAGCGGCAACTGCGGCAACATGTCGTCGGCGATCGGGCCATTTGCATTGGAGGAAGGGCTGGTGCCTGCGCCTTCGGGCGACGAAGCAGCGGTTCGCATCCACAACACCAACACGCAGCGGATTATAGTCTCGCGCTTTCCGATCGAAGGCGGCGTCTTGGCCGTCGACGGGGATTTCGAACTCGACGGTGTCGCCGGAATTGCTGCGCCGATCCGTCTCGAGTTCCTCGAACCAGGCGGCGCGAAAACGGGCGCCTTGTTGCCGACAGGCAATGCGGTGGACATGGTCGAAGGGGTCGAAGCAATGGTGGTGGCGGGCACGGCCGAGGCCGAGATGGCCGGCGGCACGCGCAAACGAATGCTCGGCAACCAGCTCGACCCGCAGGAGATCGTCGACACCATGGTCTCGCTCTGCACGGCCCCCGAAGTGCCCTTCGAGACCTTCAAGCCGGACGATATCCTGGAGCGATACGGCTTCGGGGCCAGGCGCTGACGAGGCGGGGGCTCCTCGGGGCTCCTCCCGCTCCGGGCCTCCGAAGGCCCGGGAGCGTTCTCTCTGCGGGTCTGTCCGGCCCGCATCCCGGCGGCTCGTCAGTGGCTCATGAGTACCGGCAGGGTCATCTGGGCGAGCAGCGAGCGCGTGGCCCCGCCCATGACCAGCTCGCGTAGCCGCGAGTGTCCGTAGCCGCCCATCACCAGCATGTCGGCGCCGATGTCGAAGGCATGCGACAGCAGCGTGTTGCCGATGTCGATGTCCGAGACCTGCTGGCGCACCGAAACGTTGACGCCGTGCCGGGCCAGATAGAGGGCGACGTCCGCTCCGGGCTCGTCACCGTGGCCTTCGCTGGAAGACCGTGCGTTGACTACGATGACCTCGACCTTCTCCGCGCTGCACAGCACGGGCATGGCGTCCGCCACTGCCCTGGCCGCGCTGCGGCTGGCATCCCAGGCGACCATGACGTTGCGCCCCACCTTCTCGAAGTTCCCCGCGCGGGGAACGATCAGCGTCGGTCTGCCGGACCCCAGGATCGTTCGCTCGACGAGCATCCTCGAACTCGCGGCGTGCGGCCCTTCGTCGTCGGCCTGTCCGACGACGACCAGATCCGTGTAGCGGGAGTGCAGGGCGATGGCGTCGATGGCGTCGAGCGAAGAGATGCGACGCTCGTGGCGGGAGAAGCCCGAGCGTTCGATCGCCTTGTCGAAGAGCGAGGCCGACTGCTCGGCCGTCTCCGCGAGATTGGCCCGCAACTGTTCGATGACGTCTGCCGCGACGGGCGCGGTGAAGGCCAGCGCGGCCTGAGCGTCCCCGGTGGCGGCAAGCCCCACCAGGTGGGCGTCGAAACGGTGGGCCAACTCGATGGCAACGTCCACACGGGCGGAGCACCGCGGCGTCGGGTCGAGATGAACGAGGATGGTCTTGTAGGACATGGATCGCGCTCCTGATGAATCGAGCCGGCCCAGGCGGCCTGGCCGGTCAACGCTCTCACTTTGTCACGCCCGGAGGCGCGCGTGTTGAGCGAGGTCAAGAAGCGGTCAGGGGCCCGGGTCGGGGAGGATCGGCCGGCCCCGGGGGGAGCCCGGGGCCGGCGGTCGGAAGGCGCCGGCCGGCATCCACCGGCGTGCCGTGTGACAGCGCCCGGCACGTTCGGGCGGGGCGCTCAGCGCCCGGAGAACTGAGGCGCGCGCTTCTCGACGAAGGCGCGGGCCGCGCCCTTGTGGTCCTCGGTCTCGAAGGTTCGGATCATGTGGATCGCCTCGGCGTCCAGGTTGTCCGACAGCGAGCCGCGCATCGCGACGTTCAGGTTGCGCTTCATGTAGCCGATCGCCACGGTGGGCAGCGACGCCAGTTCGCGCGCGAAGGCGTCAGCGGCTCCTGCCAGTTCGCCGGGCGCGGCCACCCGGTTGACCAGGCCCATCTCCAGAGCCTCCTCGCCCGAGAGCACCCGCCCGGTGAAGAACAGTTCGCGCGCGAGCGCGGCTCCGACGATCTGGGTCAGGAAGAAGCTGCCGCCGAAGTCGCCGGACAGGCCGACCCGCGAGAAGGCGGTGGTCAGTTTCGAGTCGGCGGCAGCGATGCGCATGTCGCAAGCGAGCGCCATGGACAGCCCGGCGCCGGCGGCGGCACCCGGGATCACGGCCAGGGTCGGCTTGGGCATCTCGTGCAGTATCCGGCTGACGTCCATGCGTACGCGCAGATCGTTCACCCGTTCGTCGAAGGTCATCTCCATGCCGCCGGCGGCGGCCCGTTCGGCAAACCGCTTGACGTCGCCACCGGCGCAGAAGGCGTTTCCGGCGCCGGTGAGCACCACGGCTCGAACGCTGCCGTCCGCGGCGAGCCGGGGTAGCGCCTCACGCAGCGCGGTCATCATTTCCGGGGTCAGCGCGTTACGCGCTTCGGGCCGGTTCATGGTCAGCGTGGCAATGCCGTCCTGGACCGATTCCAGCAGGTCGTGGCTCATGGGGGTCTCCGTCGTGGGTCTGGACGCATTGTAGGGCCGCACCGTGCGCGGGACGTGTCTTCCGAAGGGGAGGCATGGATCTTCACCGGGCACCGCGGCGGCCGCGGTGGCGCTACACTTGAGCCATCGTCGAGGCGACGGGCGGTTCCGGTTCGAAGCGGTCCGCGGATCGTGCCCTCGCCGCCATTCGAACCAGTGGACTTCAGGAGACCCCCCATGCCCCGCAGCATCGTTGCCACGCTTCGCATCAAGGACGGCATGGCCGAACAGTTCGAGGAGATCGCGGGCCGGCTGGTTCAGGCCGTGCGCGCCAACGAACCCGGCTGTTTGCTCTACACGCTCAGTCGCGGGGACGACCCGCTCACCTATGTCTTCATGGAGCGGTACGCCGACGACGAGGCGCTGGCCGCGCATCGGGCCACAGACCACTTCAAGACCATCGGCCGCGAGATGGGCGCCTGCCTGGACGGTGCGCCGGCGATTCTTCGCATGCACGAAATCGTCTGACGCCGCGCACCATGCAAGCCGATTCCCCGCTGGTCACGCGTGTCGACCGTATGCTGTTGGCCGTTACCGATCGCGCCGCCGCGGCGCAGACCTTCGTCCGGGCGCTGGACGCCCGGGTGGTCGGTGAGCGCGACAGCCCCAGACTCGCCGCGCGCGCCACCGTGATCGGGCTGGGCGAGAGCGAACTGGAACTCTACGAGCCGGTGGGAGAGGGACCGGTGGGGGAGCACCTCACGCGTTCCGGTGAGGGCCCCATCGCCGTCGGTCTGGCGGCGCCTGACGCCGAGGCGCTGGTCGCGCACCTGGCCGGGCAGGGCGTGTCCTTCGAGCGCGAGGGACAGCGCATCGTCATCGGCCCGCCGGTCACTCCGGGTCTTCCCATCGTCGTCGATCCGCTCGTCGCCCGTCCGCCTGCCCCCGGCCTCGTGGGGCGCTTGTACGAGGCCACCAATACCCTCGACTCGGACTGGCGGGATGCGGCGGCCACCTATGCACGCCTGTTCCGGCTGGACCCCGCTGCGTTCTGTCCGATCGCGAACGAGCGTTTCGGGTATCAGGGCACGCTCACGCTGTTCGACCCGGACCGGCTCGACCGCATCGAGTTGTCGCAGACTTTCGCGGACAGGCAGACCGCCATGCGCCGTTTCGTCGAGCGCCACGGAGACAGCCTGTACATGTGCTTCGTCGAGACAGGTTCCTTCGATGCGTTGAAGGCGCGTCTGCTGGACGCCGGTGCGCGGCTCACGGCCCGCGGAGGCGATCTGGACGCGGAGCGCGACACCCTGTGGGTGCATCCGCGCGATCTGCACGGTCTGCTGCTCGGCGTCTCGCGCACCGACTTCGCCTGGATCTGGTCGGGTCGCCCCGACCGGGTACCGCCGGCGCCGTAGCGCCGGCTCCCCGGGTGGCGTCATGGGCCCGGGCGGTGTTTCAACAGGCTTCCAGGGCCTGGTCCAGGTCGGCGAGGATGTCGTCGATGTGCTCAATGCCCACCGAAATGCGCAGAGTCTCCGGCTTGACGCCGGCGCGAGACTGCTCCTCGGGTGTCAGTTGCCGGTGGGTGGTCGAGGCCGGATGGCAGGCCAGCGTCTTCGCGTCGCCGATGTTCACCAGCCGCTTGATCATCTTCAGCGCGTCGTAGAACTTCACGCCGGCGTCGTACCCGCCTTTGACGCCGAAGGTGAGCAGCGACGACGGCCTGCCGCCGAAATAGCGCTGCGCCAGTTCGTGATACGGGTCGCCCGGCAACCCGGCAAAACTCACCCAGTCGACCTTGTCGTGCGACTGCAGGTGCCGCGCCACGGCCAGCGCGTTGTCGCAGTGACGCTCCATGCGCAGCGCCAGGGTTTCGATGCCCTGGAGCAGCAGGAACGCGCTGTGCGGCGAAAGGGCGGAACCCGTGTTGCGAAGCGGAACCGTGCGGGCGCGGGCGATATACGCCGCGGGCCCGAATGCGTCCGTGTACACGACGCCGTGATAGGCGGGCTCGGGCTCGCAGAGGCAGGCGAACCGGTCCTTGTGCTCGGTCCACGGAAAACGGCCCGAATCGACGATGATGCCCCCCAGGGTGGTGCCGTGACCGCCCATGTACTTGGTCAGCGAGTGCACGACGATGTCCGCGCCGTGCTCGATCGGATTCATGAGCACCGGTGTGGCCACCGTGTTGTCGACGATCAGGGGTACGCCGTGCTCGCGGGCCATGGCGCCGATCGCCGCCATGTCCACGATGTTGCCCGCGGGATTACCGATGCTCTCGCAGAACACGGCCTTCGTGCGCTTGTCGATGAGCCGCGCCATGGCCTGCGGGTCGTCGCTTTCGGCGAAGCGCACGTCGATGCCCTGTTTGGGCAGCATGTGCGCGAACAGGGTGTAAGTGCCTCCGTAGAGCTGCGGCGTGGTGACGATGTTGTCACCGGCTTCGGCGATGGTCAGGATCGCGTAGTTGATCGCGGCACTGCCGGCCGAGGTCACCAGGGCTGCGAGGCCGCCCTCGAGCGCAGCCACACGCTTCTCCAGCGCGTCCCAGGTGGGGTTCATGATCCGTGTGTAGATGTTGCCCGGCACGGCCAGGTCGAACAGATCCGCGCCGTGCTGCGCATCGTCGAACGCATAGGCCACCGTCTGGTAGATCGGCACGGCGACGGACTTCGTGGCGGGGTCGGCGTCGAAACCCTCGTGGATGCAGATCGTTTCCTTTCTCATGACATCGTCTCCTTGTCGTTTTCGGACGGTCGCGGACCGTCCGCCGAGCGCGGTCGGTTTCAGTCGAGGATGACCCAGCCGCGCGGGGTCATGAACTCCGCGATCAGCATGGGGGTGCGCTGTGCCCGCAGATGGATGCGCCGGTCGCCGGCCAGCGGGGTCAGGCGGCGTACGTCGTCGTCGCCGGCGAGGACGTGCAGGCGCGAGAGCACCACGCCGCGCGGCGGCAGCGTGTATCCGGGCGAAGGGTTGTCACCCCACTCGAGCATGCCCGGAAGCGGATTCGCCAGCGCGCCCGCCGGGTATCCGTCGAGTGCGATCCGCCATTCGAGATCGCCGCGGCGCATGGTGCGCGGCGTTCCGGGGCTGTAGTCGAGCAATTCGCAAGCCGTCTCGATGTGGGTGGTGCGAACCATGAACTGGACCAGCCGCGGCCGGACCGCCACCCGTGCCCTGAGTTCGGAGTCGTCGAGCCCGAACGAGCGTGGCCGGGCCGGCTCGGGTTGCTCCGGGTCCGGCGCGATGAGTTCGAGATAGGTGCCGCCGCCGAGGGCGAGCAGACGGTTGTGCGTACCGGCGTTCTCGTGGCGTCCGCCGGCATCGGGTTCGACGCCGAAGCGCTCCGCCAGATAGGCGCTGCCGCGCTCCAGCGAATCGGTGGCCACGACCAGGTGGTCGAGCACGGGGAGGGCGGGGGATCGATCACTCATCTTGCGGCTGACCTGCTGGGGCTGTCGGGCCGCACGGGCGCGGCCGCCAAGTACAATTTCCGAATGTTACGTTCTCAGCAAGAAATCATCGCGCGGGCGATCCGCGACGTGCTCACAGACCTCGCGCCCGATGGGGCCGTGCTGGACGACGACGCCGTCGTTCTCGAGCGTCCGCGCCAGGCCGCGCACGGTGACCTGGCCTGCAATGTCGCGTTGCGGCTGGCCAAGCCCTGGCGCGTGAAGCCGCGTGAACTCGCGGAGCGGCTGGTGGCCGGTCTCGAGCGATCCGCGGGGCCCGAGTGGCTGGAGCGCGCCGAGGTCGCGGGACCCGGGTTCATCAATCTGTCGGTCCGGCCCGCCTTCAAGCGGGCCGTGGTGGCCGAGGTCCTGCGTAGCGGTGAGAGCTTCGGCCTCGGCGACCAGGGCGGCGGCCAGCCGGTGATCGTCGAGTTCGTCTCGGCCAATCCCACCGGGCCCCTGCACGTCGGACACGGCCGGCAGGCCGCGCTCGGCGACAGCCTCTGCGCGTTGCTGGGCGCCACCGGCTGGCGGGTGCACCGCGAGTTCTACTACAACGACGCCGGCGCCCAGATCGACAACCTGGCACGCTCGGTGCAGGCGCGGGCCCGCGGGCTCGACCCGGATCATCCGTCGTTCCCGGCCGACGGCTATCGCGGCGAGTACATCGTGGACATCGCCCAGCGTTACCTTGCCGGCGAGACGGTGTCCGCCGCCGACAAGGCCCCGATCCGGGCGGCTGCCGACGCGGACGACCTGGACGCGATCCGGGTTTTCGCCGTGGCCTGCCTGCGCCACGAGCAGGACATCGATCTGAAGCGATTCGGCGTGCGCTTCGACGAATACTTCCTGGAGTCCTCGCTGTACGCCGACGGCCGGGTCGGCCAGGCGGTCGACGCGCTGACCGAGGCCGGTCACACCTACGAACTCGACGGCGCCCTCTGGCTGCGGACCACGGCCTTCGGTGACGACAAGGACCGTGTCATGCGCAAGACGGACGGCGGCTTCACGTACTTCGTGCCGGACGTCGCCTATCACGTCACGAAATGGTCGCGCGGCTACAGGCGGGCCATCAACATCCAGGGGTCCGACCACCACGGGACCATCGCCCGTGTCCGTGCCGGTCTGCAGGGCGTCGGGCTGGGCATCCCCGCCGGTTACCCCGACTACGTGCTGCACAAGATGGTCACGGTCATGCGCGGCGGCGAAGAGGTCAAGATCTCCAAGCGGGCGGGCAGCTATGTCACGCTGCGCGATCTCATCGACTGGAGCGGCGGCGGCGACGAGGTCCGTGGCCGCGACGCGGTGCGTTTCTTTCTCGTGTCGCGCAAGGCCGACTCCGAGTTCGTCTTCGACGTCGATCTCGCCCTGTCGCAGACCGACGAGAACCCGGTGTACTACATCCAGTACGCTCATGCGCGCGTCTGCTCCGTGCTGGCCAACCCCCTGGCCGGTGACGAAGCGGTCGGGCTGGGCCCCGAGGTCGATCTCGAACCGCTGACCGGCGAGCGCGAATTCGCGTTGATGGCTCGCCTCGCGGCCTGGCCCGCCTGCTTGGAGGCTGCTGCCACAGATCTTGCACCCCATGCAGTTGCTTTTTATCTCAAAGACTTAGCCGCCGAACTTCACAGTTACTATAATGCGGAGCGGGTGCTTGTCGACGACGCCGGTGTCCGGCGTGCGCGACTCGCGCTGCTGCTCGCCGTGCGCCAGGTGTTGCGCAACGGTCTCGCCCTCATCGGGGTGTCCGCCCCGGAACGCATGTAACGGATGATTCGAATTCCCAGGTCCCCCGCGCGCGCGCGGCAGCGCGGCGGTACGGCGGCCGGCTTCCTCGTCGGTGTCGTCACCGGTCTTCTCATTGCGGTGCTCGCGGCGATTCTCGTCACCCGCGCTCCCGTTCCCTTCGTGGACAAGGACATCTCCGTGAGCTTGCGGCGCCCGCTCGCCGGCGAAGGCGGCGCGCCCGATCCCAACCGGGCGCTGCGCACCGAGGATCCGCAGCTCAGTGCCGTGGAGGGCGGTCCGCAGCCCGGAGCCGCGCTCGATTCGGGCGGGTTGTCGCCCAACGCCATCTATCTCCTGCAGGCGGGTGCGTTCCGTCGTCTTGCCGACGCCGAGTCCATGCGCGCGCGGCTCGCCCTTCTCGGCTACGAGGGGCGGATCCAGCAGGCCCTCGTCAACGACGAGACGGTCTACCGGGTCCGGGTCGGCCCCTACAATGCCCTGGACACCATGAACCTGGCCCGCGCGGAACTCGCCGGCAGCGGTATCGAGGTTTCGGTCGTGCGCCAGTAGGCCGCGACCGGCGGTCCGCGTCGCGTCAACGTCCGGGGCGCCTGCCGCATTGATGTCCGTGGACCGTGGGTCACGAGACTGGCCTCGAGCGCCGAGGTGGCCCGTTCTCTTCTCCACGTTGCGGGTCGTCCCGATTCGGCAGATGATTGGATCCGGCCCCTGCGGGTCGGCAACAAGAGGAAAACCTCATGAACAAGCGTGAATTCATTCTTGCCGGCGGCGTGCTGGCGCTGTCCGGCGTGCCCGCGCTGGGTCCGGTGGCCGTCGCGGCTCCCGTGGCCGGCAAGGACTACCGTCCGGTGGAGCCGGCCCGGCGCACCGAGGTGGGCGAGGGGCGGATCGAGGTGCTGGAGTTCTTCTGGTACGCGTGTCCGCATTGTTACTCGCTCGAGCCGGTGATCCAGGCCTGGGCCGCCAGGCTGCCCGATGACGTCGAATTCCGGCGGGTGCACGTCGCCTTTCGCGGCGATCAGCACCAGCAGCTCTTCTACACGCTGGAGGCGATGGGCAAGACGCAGGAACTCGACGACAAGGTGTTCCAGGCCATTCACCGCAAGCGTCAGCGCCTGAATCGCGAAGGCGAGATCCTCGACTGGGCGAAGGAACAGGGTCTGGACATGAAGGCGTTCGAAGACGCCTGGAACTCGTTCGGCGTCCGTACCCAGATGAAGAAGGCGAGCAAGCTCGTCGACGACTACGCGATCGATGGCGTCCCGATGCTCGCGGTCAACGGCAAGTATCTGACCGCACCATCGATCGTGGGTTCGAACGAGGGCGCGCTCGAGGTCGTCGATGCGTTGATCGCCGCGGAGCGCTGATCACTTCGCGTGTCTCCGCCATTGATGCGGAGCCGCCGTGCGTGTGCTGATCACCGGCGCCTCGAGCGGCATCGGCGAGGCACTCGCGCGCGCGGTTGCGGGTCGCCATCCGGATGCGAAGCTCGGGCTCGTGGCACGGCGCAGGCCGGAGCTCGAGACCCTGGCCGCCGGGATCGGCCCTGACCGTTGCAGGGTGCTGGCGGCCGATCTGCTCGTCGAGGGGTCGTATGAAGACGCAGCCCGGCAGTTCCTCGACGAGGAGGGAGTGCCCGACTGGGTGATCGCGAATGCCGGCATCAGCGGCGGCACCGCCACCGGAGCGCGCGGTGACGACGCCGTGTTCGCGCGGATCGTGGCGCTGAATTTGACCGGCATGGCACGCACGTTCTCTCCGTTCGTGTCAGGCATGCGGGCCCGCGGCAGCGGTCGCCTGGTCGGGGTGGCGAGCGTGGCCGGTGTGCGCGGGATGCCGGGGTCGGGCGCCTACTGCGCCTCCAAGGCGGGCGCGATCGCCTACCTGGAGAGCCTGCGAGTCGAGTTGCGCGGCACCGGGGTCGGGGTCGTCACGCTCGCGCCAGGCTTCGTGCGCACGCCGCTCACGGCGGCCAATCCCTTTCCGATGCCGTTTCTGATCGACGCCGACGAGTACGCACGCCACGCGCTGCGCGCGATCGAGGCGGGACGGCGGTTCTCCGTCACGCCCTGGCAGATGGGCTGGGTGGCGCGCGGCCTGAGGTGGCTGCCGGGCCCGGTTTTCGACCGCGCGTTCTCGCGAGTCCGGCGCAAACCACCGGCCGAGGCAGGTCGATGACCGGGATGCGGATCGTGTCGCTGGTGCCCAGCCTGACCGAGCTCGTCTGTGCGCTCGGGCTGACCGACGCGCTGGTGGGCCGCACCGGGTTCTGCGTGCGGCCGCGGGGCCCGTTGCGGGCCGTACCGAAGGTGGGCGGGACCAAGCAACCCGTGATGCAGCGCCTGCGCGAACTGCGTCCGACGCATCTCATCATGAATCGCGAGGAGAACGAGCGCGAGGTCTACGAGGAGGCCTGCCGTTTCGTGCCGAACGTGATCGTCACGTATCCGATCACGCTCGAGGACAACCGGGCGCTCTACCAGGAGTTCGGCCGGATCTTCGGGCGTCAGGCCCGAGCCGGCCTGCTCGTGGATCTGTTCGATCGGGCCCGGGCGAGACTCCTGTCACTGAATTTGACACCCGTTCGGGTACTGTACCTGATATGGCGTGACCCCTGGATGACCGTCTCCCGGGATACCTTCATCAGCCACATGCTGGCCGAAGCGGGTCTCTTGACGGTACCGGCGTGTCTGCCCGATTCTAGTCGTGAGCGTTATCCAACCATTGGGGACAGGGACTTCGCGCCCTTGCGGCCCGACGCCGTGTTGCTCCCGAGCGAGCCGTTCAGGTTCCGGGAGAGACACCGGGCCGAGGTGGCGCGTCTGCCGGGCATGTCTCGTGCTCCCTGCTTCCTCGTCGATGGTGAGATGACCTCCTGGTACGGGCCGCGGGCGATTCGGGGGCTGCGCTATCTGGCGCATTTCCGCGACCAGCTCGACCGCGACCTGACGAGGATTGCCGATGCTCCGTGACATTCGTGTCCCTGCCTGGATTCCCGCAACGCTGCTGGCGCTGCTGGTCTCGGCATGCGCCGGTCCTTCGGGCGGTTACTACAAGGGCGACGGCCCGGGTGCCCGCGCGGCCGCCGAGTTCACCAATGCGCCCGACGCCGATCCGGTCGTGGAGCCGATCTACGAACCTTCCACCCGTCCGTATCGCGTCTACGGCAAGCGCTATGTGCCGCTGACCGAGCGACAGCCGTACTTCGAGAGCGGCGTGGCCTCG
>JAUIAI010000917.1 GCA_030425615.1 Gammaproteobacteria bacterium | reverse complement strand
CATCGCGAACCCTATCGGCCAGATCTGGTCGGGCGCGATGATGCTCGACCATCTCGGCCACGCCGACGCCCACGATGCCCTGCTGGCGGCGATCGAGACGGTGACCGCCAACGGACCCCGGACACCGGACATGGGAGGCGGGGCCTCGACCGTGGACGTCGGCAGGGCGATCGCCGAAGTGGTGGCGGGTTGACCGGCCTCCTGTTCGTGATGCCGTGGTCGGTGCGCTGTCAAGCTTTTTTTCAATGCTTGGTGTTTCGCGCAAAACCGGTTAAATTGGTATCCGTCAATAACAAGACCGGTGCTCCGGCACGGAACGGTCTGGCAGGCAGACATCCAGGGGGGTGACTGTACTGCGCAGCGGTTCGAAGCGAACGCTGCATTGGAAGCCCGGCGCCGCCGGGCTTCTCTTCGTCCGGGGGCTGTGAGCGCGTCGCGCGATCATCGCGCGCGCGCGCCCCGGGCCCGTCTCACGCTGGAAACCGAAGACCGGTCATGGCTGCATCGCCCGACACCCTGAGCATCGTCCGACCGGACGACTGGCATCTGCATCTTCGCGATGGCGCCGCGCTGCACGCCGTGGTGGCGGCGAGCGCCCGGCAGTTCGCGCGTGCCATCATCATGCCCAACCTGAAGCCGCCGGTGACCACGGTGTCACAGGCGCGTGCGTATCGTGAGCGCATCCTGAGCGCGCTGGGCGGCAGCGGTCGGTCTCCCGGGACGTTCCGTCCCCTGATGACCCTGTACCTGACCGACCGCACGCCGCCGCAGGAGATCGACGCGGCCGCGGAAGACGGTGACGTCGTCGCGGTCAAGCTCTACCCGGCCGGCGCCACCACGAACTCCGATGCCGGCGTCACCGACATCCGCCATGTTCGCGGCGTGCTCGAGCGCATGCAGCGCCACGGCATGCCGCTGCTGATCCACGGAGAGGTCAATGACGGCACGGTCGATGTTTTCGATCGGGAGGCCGTGTTCATCGAGCGTGTCCTGATCCCGCTGCGTCGCGACTTTCCTGCGCTGCGGGTCGTCTTCGAGCACATCACCACCGAACAGGCCGCGCATTACGTGCGCGACGCCGAGGGCGGGATCGCGGCCACCATCACGCCGCAGCATCTGCTCTACAACCGGAACGCCATCTTTTCGGGAGGTCTGAGACCGCACTGGTACTGCCTGCCCGTGCTAAAGCGTGAGCATCACCGCCTGGCGCTGGTCGAAGCGGCCACGTCGGGGAACCCGCGGTACTTTCTCGGCACGGACAGCGCGCCGCATGCCGCCCACCTGAAGGAACATGCGGCAGGCTGCGCGGGCTGCTACAGCGCGCCGCATGCCATGCCGCTGTACGCGGCGGCATTCGAGGCGGCGGGCCGGCTCGACCGGCTCGAGGCGTTCGCATCGTTCCATGGGCCGGACTTCTACGGATTACCGCGCAACGACGGCCATCTGACGCTCGTGCGCGAGCCCACGCCCATTCCCGAGCGGCTGCCGTACGGGGAACACGAGATCGTGCCGCTGGCCGGCGGCGAGACTCTGCCCTGGCGGCTGGCCGAAGAACACTGAGGTGACGGGCCCGCCGCCCCCCTGGCTCGATGGTCTGTCGGACGTTCTCGTCATGCTGGCCGCTTCCGGAGCCTGCGGACCCCTGGATCGGACGTCCTCTGGCGTCCACGCCGGTCAAGCCGGGGCCGTTGCACTCGATCCTACGGCCCTGGCGGCACTGAACCGG
>JAUIAI010000916.1 GCA_030425615.1 Gammaproteobacteria bacterium | reverse complement strand
CCTCGTGAGGAGCAGGTCCTCAGGCTCATCGCCCTCGGACATTCGAATGCCGAAATCGCCGCGCACCTGGGTATCAGCGTCAAGACGGTCGAATACCAGCGGGCACGCGGCATGGACAAGCTCGGCATCCGGTCCAGGGTCCAGATCGTTCAGCATGCGTTACGTGAGGGATGGCTCGACGATGCGTGACCGCTCCGGAATCTGGTTCGGCTTCGTCGCGATGACCCTGGCGCTCGCCGCGGCCGTGGCCGCGCCCGCGGTGGGTTCCGCACACCTGGTCACCATCAGTTCAGGGGCTTTCGGCGGTGTGTACTTCCCCGCGGCCGGTGCGCTCTGCCGGCTGCTCAACCGTGAAACGGGACGCCACGGCATTCGTTGCCTGCCCGAACCTTCCAGCGGATCCCTCCAGAACGTCCGCGATCTGCTCGACGACGGCACGGACTTCGCGATCGCGCAGACCGATGTTCAGGCCGACGCCGTGGCCGGTCGTGGCCGCTTCGCCGAGCAGGGCCCGCAGCCGGCCCTTCGCGCACTCTTCGCGTTGCACGCCGAGCCCATCACAGTGATCGCTCGCCTGGATTCTGACGTCACCGAACTCGTCGAACTGCGTGGCAAGCGCGTTGCGCTGGGGCCGGCCGGTTCCGGCACACGCGCCACGATGGACCTGCTGATCGAGTCACTGGGCATGCGCGAGACCGACTTCGGCGTCGTCGCGGATTACAGCCCGCAGGGAGCGGGCGCGGCGCTCTGCGAGAACCGTATAGACGCCTTCGCCTACGTCGTGGGGCATCCGAACCAGCTGGTGCGCGGAGTCTCCGAGAACTGCGCCGTTCGCATCGTCCCCCTGACGGGGCCGGCAATCGCATCCCTGCTCGCGGCCCGTCCATACCTGACGCCGACCCAGATTCCCGGGGGTCTCTACGTCGGCGTCGATGAACCGGTCGCCACGATCGGGGTGCGCGCTTCGGTTCTGACGACCAGCGCGATGCGAGAGGATGTGGCCTACGAGCTGGTCCGGGCGGTGGGCGACAATCTCGAGGCCCTCGGCGGGCTGCATCCGGCGCTTGCCGGTCTGCGACTCGAGGAGTTGCGGGCCGGACTGACGGCACCGCTCCACCCGGGGGCGCGCCGATACTACGCCGAGAGGCAGTGACGAATCCCGTAGAATTCGGCGCATTGGCGCCGCCGTGAGGGGCGTGCGCCCGCTCTCAACCGGAGACTTTGCCCATGGATCTTTCGTTCACCGCCGAGGAACAGGCGTTTCGCGAGGAAGTACGTGCATGGCTGACCGAGAACGTTCCGGCGGAATCCCGTCGCAAGGTTCTCGAGTACGAGGAACTCAGCAAGGAAGACCTCGTTCAATGGCACAAGATCCTGGCCGCCAAGGGCTGGGTCGCCCCGCATTGGCCGCAGGAGTGGGGCGGTACGCAATGGACCCCCGCGCAGAAGCACATCTTCGACGAGGAATGCGGCCTCATCGGAACGCCCCAGATCGTGCCTTTCGGCGTGGTCATGTGCGGCTCGGTCCTCCTGCGCTTCGGTACGGAAGAGCAGAAGCAGCGTTTCCTTCCCCGCATCTATAACTGCGACGATTTCTGGTGTCAGGGCTATTCCGAGCCCGGCGCGGGTTCCGACCTCGCCTCGCTCAAGACGAGGGCCGACCGGGTCGGGGATCACTACGTGGTCAACGGGCAGAAGATCTGGACGACACTCGCGCATTACGGAGA